>JBMZDY010000043.1:0-10590 GCA_049614585.1 Oceanihabitans sp. | reverse complement strand
GGTACCATAATTATCAAACAAATAAACCAATGCAGTCATGGTAGCTGCCCCCAATTCTAATTCGCGTTTGTTTACAGCATCAAAAGTATCGTTTGCTGCATGATGATGATCGAAATAGCGTTGCGAATCTGGGCGTAATCCAGCTAATACATTGTTGTTATTTTTTAAAGGTCCAATATCTGCGCCGCTACCTCCTTTTTCAAAATAATGAATTAAATAGGGCTTAAACAAAGGTTTCCAACTTAATACTTGATTAAAATTAGCGTCGCTACAATCGAAACTAAAACCACGTGGTGTAAATCCTCCTGCATCACTTTCTAGAGCAAACACATGATTTTCGTTATTACGTTTTGCTTCTTCTGCATATTTTTTCCCTCCTCGAAGTCCGTTTTCTTCATTCATAAATAATACTACTCGAATACTTCTTTTTGGTTTAATACCAGATGCTTTTAATAATCGTAAAACTTCCATAGACTGTACAACACCAGCGCCATCGTCGTGCGATCCATCTCCTAAATCCCAAGAGTCTAAATGGCCACCAACTACAAAATATTCTTTTGGGAATTGCGATCCCGTAATTTCGCCAACTACATTATAGGATTGTACATCTTTATATTGCACACAATTTTGCTTAAAATAAAAAAGCAAATTAGAATCTAGTTTTAAAGAAGCACTTAAAAGCTCGGCGTCGTTGGTACTAATAGCTGCGGCTGGTATGCGTTTTTCTAAAGGTAAATCGGCATAGGTCATGCTTCCAGTATGTGGTAAATCGTCTAAACGTAAATTCATGGAACGAACAATTATTCCTACAGCGCCATATTTTGCAGCTTCTACAGCACCTTGATATCTTTGGTTAACACAACCACCATAAGCATTAAAAGTACTTATTAAATCTTCTTGCATTGGGCGGTTAAAAAACACAATTTTACCTGAAACTTTATTGGTGCCTAATTTTTCTAATGCTTCAAAATTCTGCACTTCAATAACTTGGGCTTTAAGACCTAATGGATTGGTAGCTACAGAGCCTCCTAAAGCACAAATATTAACATTGGTAGTTTTGTTTTTTGAAGATTCTATATAAGCATATTCTTTAGCTCCACGAACCCATTTTGGAACCATTACTGGTTGTAACCATACTTTATCCAGCCCTAGTTTTTCTAATTCTTCTTTACCCCATTTTACTGCACGTTCTGCATTTAAAGAACCTGATAAACGGCCACCAATTTGGTTGGATAGATAATCTAACCATTCGTAACTTTTACCATTAGTAAGCGATTGATTGTATATTGTTTTTAGTACTTTTTCGTCGGTTTGCGAATAGCTAATAATAGTGCTTAAAGCAAAAATAAATAGAATTAGTTTTCTCATGCGTTTCAATATATAAGTTGAAATTAAATTCGTTTTTATAGAGATTTCGTTTTAAAAATTTAAAGATACAGTTTCTAAAATAAAGCCTGCAATATTTTAATTGCAGCTAGTACCTTTAACAAATATTGCATTTAGTTTCGTGCTTCTTTTTTGAGATATCCTTTTAAAAGAAATATCAAAAAAACACATATTCCACCTAAAAACGTCATAATAAACCATGTATTATTAAATCCTACACCATCTACAAATCGCATTCCTGCATTATGTCCAAAAATATGAGCAAAGGAAAATGCAATAGAATACAAAGCCATGTATTCGCCTTGGTTTCCTTTTTTTGCACGCTCCATGGCAAATGCATTAGAAAACGGAAATGCAATCATTTCACCTACAGTCATTAAAAACATTCCAATAATTAATATTCCAGACCATGTTGTAATATTTAATACTAGAAAACTTAAAGCGGTTAAAACTGCTCCAAAAAGCATTAAATTAGATTTAGAATACTTAGAGTTTTCTAACCATTTTATTAATGGCATTTCTAATAAAAAGATAAAAAATCCATTAGCTCCTAATAGCAATCCGATTTGCATTTCGGTTAAAAGATGAGATTCTCGATAATAAATTGGCATGGTAGAAAAATATTGCAAAAACACAAAACCAAACAAAAACATAGCAATTAAAAATATAAAAAAACCTTTATCCTTATAAGCAGAATCTGGATTATTAACTACAATATTATCTTGTATTTTAGCAGACTTAGGGTTTAAAACTAAAAACAAAACTATACTTGCAAGAATACAGGTAACACCGTCTACCCAAAATAAACCAGCATAACTAAGTGTTGTTATTATTAAACCTCCTATTGCAGGTCCTGCCGAAAAGCCTAAATTAATTGCAAGTCTAATTAAGGTAACACTTCTTGTTTTATTTTCGGGTTTACTATAAGCGCTTAATGCTACAAACATAGCAGGACGAAACATGTCGGCAATAGTCATTAGTATAAAAATACCTATGCAAAGTCCTGAGAAGCTTTTTATATTTTGCAATGCTAAAAACATTACACCAGTAGCTGCCATACTAAAAAGCATAACTTTATAATACCCTATTTTATCGGTTAACTTCCCTCCTAACCAAGAGCCAAGTACCGAACCCAAACCAAAAGCAGACATAATCCAGCCTACATCTTTTAAAGTAAACTGTAAATCTTCTATTAAGTAAAGCGACAAAAAAGGTATTACCATAGTACCCGCTCTATTAATTAAAGTAATGAGTGCTAACCACCAAACTTCTCTAGAAAGACCATTAAAGGTGTTTATATAATTTTTAAATAGTGTTTTCATATTTAACTAGTTATTATTGATTTTTAACCGATTAATAGTAAAAAATCATTTAAAAATAAAAAGTCCGACGATGAAGTCGGACTTTTTTGTATTGTAAAAATTAATGATCGCATTAGCACAATATATAGAAAGCCCTACTTCTGTATGAAGTGGTTTGTTTCTGGTTATATTTTACTAAACAAATCATAATATTTTTTTCTAAATGATTTTCAAATCTAAACAAATTATTAATAAGTTGTACTTTTATACCGAAAAATTAAAGCATGAAAAAATTATTATATTTATTTATTATTATATCTTTTACTAGCTGTATGGATAAAAAACAGCCTGTTTTAGGAGATACTACTTGGCAAAAGAAACAGAATGCCGATTTTAAAGATGCATCTAAATCACCTTTAAAAGATAAGGATAGAAAAGATTTTAAAACATTAGACTTTTTTGATTTTGATTCGACTTATGTAGTAACTGCAACTTTAGAAAAAACGCCTAATTCTAATTGGTTTGAAATGGAAACCACAACTAGTAGAGTTTCTGAAGAGCGAATATTTGGTATCGCAACTTTTAATATAAAAGGAAAAACCCACCAGTTAAATATATATCAAGGTAAAGAGCATTTACAAAAAGAAGGTTTTGAAGACTACTTGTTTTTACCTTTTATAGACGAAACAAATGGAGAACAAACTTATGGTGGCGGTAGATATTTAGATTTACGTATTCCAGAAAACAATACTATTATTATTGATTTTAATAAGGCATATAACCCTTATTGTGCATACAACGAGAAGTACTCTTGCCCAATTGTACCACTAGAAAACGAAGTAACTATTCCTGTAGAAGCTGGTGTTAAGGCTTTTATTAAAAAGTAAGGCACCTAATTTTAAAACTAAGTGCCTTCATTACTAATTAATAAAATTTATTTCTTAATAATTCGTTTAGATAAACTTCCTTTATCGGTTTGAATCTGTAATAAATAAACCCCTTTTTGCAAATGAGATATATTGATAGATTCTAAATGATTTTTAAAGTTTAGCACAACTTTTCCATTCATATCAATTAGTAATGTGTTTTTTATTTGATTATTATCTGGCAACTTTATGTGCAGATAATTTGCTGTTGGATTAGGAAATATTTTTATGGTTGAAACCGCAACCGATTGCACCCCTAAAGTACCATCTATTTCAAACATTTTCCTTTCGTACAGAGACCAAGTACCATCGGTATTTTTTACCCGAATGTGCAAATAATGGTCGCCTTGTGCTATGCTCCCTGAAGTTGCGATAACTAGGTTTTCATCTATTGTGTCTCCAGTAACGGTTAGTGGAGTTGCTAAGCCTAAACCAGGATCTATATCTATAAAATATTCGGCTGCTTCAATTGATGCTGTGTTTATTTCTGGAATACCGGAAACATTAAATGTTTTATGTTCGTATAAACTCCATTGGTCTGCACTATTTTTAACTCTTACAAACAAACGATGTGTACCAACTGGTAAACTAGTTGTAGAAACGGTTAATGCTTCGTCTATTGTTTCGGCATCGGTTAAATCTATTGCTGTTGCTAAGCCTACTCCTGGATCTTGGTTAAAGAAATATTCAGCTTCCACAATATCGCTTGTATTGGTTTCAACTGTTGGTGCAATTCGAAATGTTTTATGTTCGTATAAACTCCATTCGTTTGCACTATTTTTTACTCTAACAAACAAACGATGTGTACCAATTGGTAAACTAGTTGTAGAAACGGTTAATGCTTCGTCTATTGTTTCGGCATCGGTTAAATCTATTGCTGTTGCTAAGCCTACTCCTGGATCTTGGTTAAAGAAATATTCAGCTTCCACAATATCGCTTGTATTGGTTTCAACTGTTGGTGCAATTCGAAATGTTTTATGTTCGTATAAACTCCATTCGTTTGCACTATTTTTTACTCTAACAAACAAACGATGTGTACCAATTGGTAAACTAGTTGTAGAAACGGATAATGCTTCGTCTATCGTTTCGGCATCGGTTAAATCTATTGCTGTTGCTAAGCCTACTCCTGGGTCTTGGTTAAAGAAATATTCAGCTTCCACAATATCACTTGTATTGGTTTCTGCAGGAGGAGCAATTCGAAATGTTCTATGCTCGTATATGCTAGTATCGCCATTTGTATTTATAGCTCTAATGAATAGTCTATGCGTACCAACCGATAAGCCAGAAGTTGAAATGCTAAAACTTTGATCTATGGTTTCTGCATCTGGATTAATATCTATAAGAGTACCATTGCCAAAACCTGGATCTGTATCTATATAGTATTCCATACTTGCAATGTCTGATTGCGCTATAGTAAATCCAACACAAAAGCAACATAATAAGGTATATATTGTTTTCATTGTGTTTAGGTTTTAGTTGGTTTTATTAGCATTTGCTTTTAAATTTACATTTAAACTTGCACCAGCTTGAATTACATTATTGCTAATAGTCATTTCTTCAAGATATGGTAAAATTGTTGGGTAACCACGCATATCAAAATCGTATGCACCATTAAAAAGACCAACATCGTTAGCATCTGTTCCTAAAGAACCAGAACCAATATTATAATCGTTGTCTATACTAAAATTTGGGTTTGTACCTGGAATACTAACAAATTGCGGATTTGTGTTATCAAAATTTCCAGTTCCATTTAAAAGACCTAAAGTTGTGCCAGCATAACTATAGCTAATACAATTATTAAAAATTGTAGGAGTTCCTCCGTTTTGCCAATTAGTACCATTAAAACTACTAGTAGATACAAAAATATTGTTTTGTACTACTAAATCGTTCGGGGAAATAAAAAATGATTGGCCTCCTAAACCAGAAAATACTACTAGATTATTATTAAAAATAGTAGAACTATTAAATCCAGATAAACTGTTTAAACCAATAGAGTTAAAGAAATTATGTGTTATAGTAATATTTGTACTTGTAGTACCATTTAGCACTATTCCAGTTCTAATTATATTACCTTGAATAGATGAATTTGTAATACCTGTATTAAATCTAATATTTTGGCTAACATAAGAGTTTTCTATAGTTAAATTTGATAATACCCCAACTGTTTGAATATAAGATGATGTAACAATTCCGCTTATCTTAACATTACTAGCAGAAATATTAATAAGACCAAAAACTGTAGCTCGCCCTGCGTTTAATTCTGGAGTATGTCCAATACCATAAACAGTTACTTCTTTACTAATATTAATATTACCATAACTTGTAACTGAAGGCTGTACATAAATAATGTCTCCAGTTGCTGCTGCTGCAATTGCTGCAGCAAATGTGTTATACATATGTGCAGGTGTTGTGTCTACATTTGTATTGTTGTCTACAATTAAAATGTTTTGTGCATTGGTATAGCTAACTATAAGTAAAGCGATACCTAGAATAATTTTTTTCATAATTAGTTTGTATTAAATGATTAATACTTCAAAAATCCTAATTATTTGAATACTAGAACATACGCAATATATCGTATATTTAACTAGAAGCGTTTATTCTTATTATTTCACAAGAAATAAACCTAAAAAGACAGCAAGAAAACCTATTACAATACTAGCAATAGTATAACAAGCAAAACTGGTAAAGTCGCCCGTTTTTAAAAATTGTTGGTTCTCGAATGCGAAAGTAGAAAAGGTAGTAAAGCCACCACAAAAACCAGTAGCTAACAACAAAGTTTGGTTTGTAGACAAGGTATTATTTTTTACTGCTAAGCCCAATATAATTCCTATTATAAAGCTTCCCAGAACATTTACAGCAAAAGTACCATATGGAAAACCGCTAGTTTCTGGGTTTAAAAACTTAGCAATTATATAGCGTAATACACTACCAAAACCACCTCCAAGGAATACTAATAATACTTGTTTCATAAATTAATTAATGCAATTGGTAAATTTAAAAATAACAAAACCTTGTTACTGTATAAATAACAAGGTTTTATTTTTAAATTTTTATTTTACTGAATTGGGTAATATATATCTGTTTGGATTGCTTCGGGTTTCACGGTTGTTGGGTCGTTTACATAAAGTTCCCAAATTACTGTTCCGTTTTGTTTTAAATTATTTTCTTGTAAATATTCCCCCAATGCGGTATGCGCTTCGTAATCGCCAGAGCCGTAGTTACCAAATTTAGCCATTTTAATTGCTTTGCCTCCTGCAAGGTTTATTGCTGTCATTCCGTTTGCTGGTTCTAAGTCTTTTTTAAGTAAAACGCCAATATAAAATTCTGCCTCTTTGGTAGTTTCATCCCATTTGGTATAAACTGTTCCTGGAATAAAATCTTCATAACTTAATTTACTTGCTGCATGTGCACCAGCTTTAGGCATAAATTTCATAAATAAATCACTCATTTTTTCGTGTTCTAAATCGGTAGATGTATTTTGTTTAAAGCCTATAAATTTATAAGCTGGCATTTCTACCTCAACAATATCGCCAAGTTTAAAGCTTGCTTTTGGCATATTTTTAATTTGCTGGTTCACTACATTTTCTAGGTTATTTAATCCGCTTTCTTCCATTGGTCCAAGCATGTTATCCATACCTCCCGCTAAAGCACCAAATATTTTAAACATAAATGGGTTATTGTCGTTTTTCATTCCCCAAGTAACATTGGTACCACCTTCTACTTCTTCTAGAGTCCAATTAATTTCGGAAGGTTCGTAATCGCCAAATTGTAGTTTTAAATCTATTGCTTTGTTAGGAACCGCATTAAAAAGCTTCATGTTTCCTGGTCCATCTTTACTAGTCCAACTACTAGTTGCTCCTACTCCTACTGTTTTACCAGAATAAGTAGATACTATTGTAGAATCTTCATCATGCCATGGTCCCCACTCTTCCCATTGTTTTAAATCTATAATGTTTTTATAAATTATATCTGCTGGTGCATTAATTAGCTTGGTTCTTTTAACATTATATGCACTGGGTTGTACGGCAACATATATTAAAAATCCCACTAAAATAATTAGCAATAAAAATAATAAGTACTTAAACGTTTTCATAATAATAAGTTGTTAGTTAGTATACCAAAGATAATCAAATAATTTTTCAGATAAAAGAGCGTATTTTAACTGCTATTTATTTACACTAAATTTTAGCAATAAAAAGTTGATTACAAGAAGAATGGTTAGTATAGTCATTAATTATGAAGTTTTGTTGTTGTATTAAATTTACTACTCTAATTGCAAAAAAAAATCCCCAATAAAGGGGATTTTTCAAGAAATGGATTAATAGCTACTACTTTTTAATAATGCGTTTGGTGTAATACTTATTCTCGACTTTAAATCTTATTAAGTACATGCCTTCTTCTAAATTTGAAACATCTATTTTAGATATTGTTCCTTTAAATTGATAAACTTTTTTCCCATTTAAATCTAATAAAACAACTTCTTCAATTTGAAGATTTGTAGTAATATTTAAAATAGCATTTGTAGGAACAGGAAATATTTTAATTTCATTTTTACTAATTGGTACCTCATCAATACTTAATGAGCTATCAATTACAGTTACAATAACTGTTACAGAAGCAGAATTGTTAAAATTATCTGTAATTGTTAATTCTACAGGATAATCACCTGGCATTGTAAAAGTATCTTGATCTATACTTAAAGTAAAACCACAATTATCTGTAGAACCATTATCTACATCATTTGCAGTGATTGTTACAGAAGCATTACCTCCTAAATCTACCGTAATATTTTGACCATTTACTGTTGGATTTATAGAATCTTCTACGGTAACTATTGCTGTTTCTGTATCGCTATTATTACTAGCATCTGTTACAGTTAAGGTTACTGTATTATCTCCAATATTACTACAAGTAAAACTTGTTACATCTAAACTTGAACTAGCAATACTACAATTATCTGTAGAACTGTTATCTACCATATTTGGTGTTATACTAGCATTACCATTAGCGTCTAATTGTACAGTTATATTCTGTGTAATTGCTGTTGGACTAATATTATCTTCTACAGTAACAATTGCTGTTGCAGTATCGCTATTATTATTTAAGTCTGTAACTGTCATAGTTATTGTATTATCTCCAATATCATTACAAGTAAAATCTGAAATATCTATACTACTATTAGCAATACTACAATTATCTGTAGAACCATTTTCTATTTGCGATGCACTAATACTAGCTTGACCATTAGCATCTAATTGAATTGTAATATTTTGTGTAACAATTGTTGGGCTCACAGTATCTTCTACAGTAATTATGGCAGTTTCAGAATCACTGTTATTACTTGGATCTGTTACAGTTAAAATTACTGTATTATTTCCTATATCATTACATGTAAAAATTGAAATATCTAGGCTTCTACTTGCAATACTACAATTATCTGAAGAACTGTTATCTACCATATTTGGTGTAATACTAGCATTACCATTTGCATCTAATTGTACAGTTATATTCTGTGTAATTGCTGTTGGACTAATATTATCTTCAACAGTAACAATTGCAGTTTCTGTACCTGTATTATTACTTTGATCGGATACCGAAAGTGTGACTGTATTATTACCAACATCGTCGCAAGAAAAATTAGTAATATCTAAACTACTATTTACAATGGTACAATTATCTGTAGAACCATTTTCTATTTGCGATGCACTAATACTTGCTTGACCATTAGCGTCTAATTGAATAGTAATATTTTGCGTTGCTACAGTTGGGTTTACAGCGTCTTCTACGGTAACAATTGCTGTCTCTGTGTCGGTATTATTACTTTGGTCGGTAACGGTTAAGGTAACTGTATTGGCTCCTAAGTCGCTACAAGTAAAAGTTGTAATATCTAAACTAGAACTAGCGATAGAACAATTATCTAAAGAATTATTATTCACCATATTTGGAGTAATACTAGCATTACCATTAGCATCTAATTGCACTGTAATGTTTTGTGTAATAGCTGTTGGATTCACATTGTCTTCAACTGTAACCGTTGCTGTTGTACTATTACTGTTTCCAGAAGTATCAACTACTGTAAAGGTTACTGTGTTTGCACCTAAATTAGCACATGTAAAACTTGTAATATCTAAACTATTAGAAGCAATACTACAGTTATCTGTCGAACCGTTTTCTATTTGCGAAGGCGTAATACTTGCTGCACCATTTGCATCTAATTGCACAGTAATATTTTGCGAAACTGCAACAGGATTAATAGCATCTACAACAGTTATAGTAACATCTTGCGTACTTACTTTGTCTTCGGCATCTGTAGCAGTTACTGTAACTGTATTTGCTCCAAGATTTGCACAAGTATAATCAAACTGTGTTTGGTTTAATACTACTGAAACTAGTTCGCAATCATCAAAAGTACCATTATCAACATCTGCAATGGTAATTGAAGCTTGACCGTTTGCATCTAGCTCTGCTGTAATGTTTGGGAAAACTACAATAGTAGGATCTGCATTATCATACACTTCCACATCTTCACCATAATCATAAAGTGACCAAGTACCATCTGCATTTTGTAAGCGAATATAAAAATCATGGAAATCGCAAGTTACATCTGTAGTTGCTAATTCAATGATATATTCATCTGGATTTGCAGTTGCTGTAATAGTTCCTGCAGTACCATTTCCAAAACCAGGATCTGCATCATAAAAATATTCTGCAGCTGTAATATTAGGAATAATGAGATCATCTCTTACATAGAACAAGCGTTTTTCGTATAAACTCCAAACACCAAGATCGTCTTGCGTTCTAATATAAATCGTATTAAAACCTTCTAACGTATTTACAGAAAGCGAAAGAACTTGACTAAGATTTCCTGTATTAGCATCTACAGTTATTGCTGTTGCATTACCAAAACCAGGATCTGTATTGTAAAAATACTCTGCTGCAGCAATGTTTGTTGCTTCGCTTCCAGCTTCATTATC
>JBMZDY010000042.1:0-10723 GCA_049614585.1 Oceanihabitans sp. | reverse complement strand
GTTGAAAAAAATGTTGAAATATTAGTAGCCTACAAGCTTAATAAAACCATTGCATTTGTATTCTCTAATGTAAGTTTACCTCCTTTTATACCTTTTATAGTATATGCTGGTTTAAAAACTGGCCAATATATTTTAGGAGATGACTTAGAGTTTAATATGGCAGAAATTACTTCTAATTTCGAAGTATTAAAACACTTAAAAACATACATTATTGGTAGTTTTTCTCTAGCTTTAATAGCTGCTACAATAATAGGATGTACTAGTTATTTATTATTAAAATTAACAAGTAAAAATAAAGTGAAATTACAAAATGAATAAGTTGTTTTACAACATATACAAATGGTTTGCTGCTCAAAAATTATTGGGTATTGGTGTTTTACTAGCGCTTTGTATTGGCTTGTTTTTTTTAGCTTCTAATATTAAATTTGAAGAAGACATAACCAAACTTATTCCTGTAAACAATAAAAATGCCGAAGCCCAAAAAGTATTAAACACCGTTAATTTTGCCGATAAAATTATAATAAACATAAAGCTAGATTCGCTTGGCTCTTTAGACCATTTAACACAATATGCTACGCAGTTTATAGACAGTATTACAAAATCTTCTGGTAAATACATTCAAAACATTCAAGGGCAAGTAGCAGAAGAAGATATACAAGAAACTATAGAGTATGTATATAAAAATCTGCCTTTGTTTTTAGAAGATAAAGACTACCAAGAAATCTCGAATAAACTAGAAAGAGACAGTATAAATGCTATTACAAAAAACAATTACAAAACCTTAATTTCTCCTTCTGGTTTTATTGCTAAAGAAACCATTTTAAAAGACCCTTTAGGAATCACTTTTATTGCCTTAAAAAAATTACAGAGTCTTAGTTTAGGCGATACTTTTAATATACATAATGGTTTTTTAGTTAGTAAAAACAAAAAGCACCTATTACTTTTTATTACCCCAAATTTAAAGTCTAGCGAAACCCAAGAAAATGCAGCTTTTGCCGAAAATATTAATACTTTAATTTTAAAATTAAATAACACTTTTAAAACAAAAGTACAAAGCGAAAGTTTTGGTGGTGTTTTAGTAGCAGTCGCTAATGCAAAACAAATTAAAAAAGACATACAGCTTACCGTAGGATTTGCAATAAGTATTCTACTATTAATTTTAATTTGGTTTTATAAAAAAATAAGTATTCCGGTTATTCTATTTGTGCCTACTCTTTTTGGAGGTTTATTAGCTGTAGCAATTTTATATTTAGTACGCGAAAAAATATCTGCAATATCTTTAGGTATTGGTTCGGTTTTATTAGGTGTTACATTAGATTACTCGTTACATATATTAACCCATATTAGAAGTAATAACAACGTTAAAAATTTATATTCCGAAATAACAAAACCAATATTAATGAGCAGCTTAACTACTGCTTTGGCATTTTTGTGTTTACTGTTTTTAAAATCGCAAGCCTTGCAAGACTTAGGGTTGTTTGCGGCAATAAGTGTAATAGGTGCTTCGGTTTTTGCTTTAGTTTTTATTCCTCAAGTTTATACAAAAACCGTAACAAACAACTCTAAAAATACTATTATAGATAAGCTTGCAAAAATACCGTTCCACAAGAAAAAAGCGGTTTTACTTACAATTGTATTCTTTTTATTTGCTAGTATTTTTACCTATAACAAAGTAGCTTTTAATACCGATATTACAAAACTAAACTACCAAACACAAGCACTTATAGATGCTCAAAACCGATTAGATTTACTCACCAATACGGCATCCAAATCGGTTTATATTGCAGCATATGGTACAACAGAAAAAGAAGTTTTACAAGCAAACGACGAGATTTTTAGCACTTTACAAAAATTAGAAAACAAAGGGGAAATAATAGATTTTAGCTCTATAGGAAGTATTGTACATTCTAAAGAAAGCCAAAACAAACGCATTGCAAAATGGGAAGCATTTTGGTCTAAACAAAAAATAAATAACACCAAAAATAACCTTATTGAAAGCGGGAAAGAGCTTGGCTTTAAAGCGAGTAGTTTTACTGGTTTTTATAATTTACTTGAAACGGAATTTAAACCCTTAACACTTGCAGATTATAAAGAATTAAAAACTATTGCATTAAAAGACTTTATAGCAACCAATAAAGGTTTTACAACTGCTACAACTTTGGTTAAAGTAGAAGCAGAACAAGCAAGTAAAATAGTTGATTTGTTTAATAACAAGCCACAAATTTTGGTAATAGACAGGCAACAAATGAACGAAACCTTTTTAGGGAATTTAAAAACCGATTTTAATAAATTGGTTCGTTATTCTTTATTGGTTGTTGTTGTTTTATTATTACTTTTTTACCGCAGTGTTTCATTAACATTAGTAACCTGTATTCCTATTGCGTTAACCTGGTTTTTAACTCTTGGAATAATGGGGTTTGCAGGTATTTCGTTTAATATTTTTAATATTATTATTTGTAGTTTTATTTTTGGACTAGGAGTCGATTATAGTATTTTTATAACCAATGGCTTGCTGCATAATTATCGTACAGGAGAAAATGCATTACCAACCTATAAAACCTCCATAATACTTTCTGTAATTACAACGATATTAGGTGTAGGTGTTTTAATTTTTGCCAAGCATCCTGCTTTATATTCTATTTCATTAGTTTCTATAGTTGGTATTGTTTCAGCAATTATTATTTCCTTTAGTTTACAACCATTATTATTTAAACTTTTTATTGGCAGCAAAACTGGCAAACCTTCGCCTTTTTTAAATTTATTCTTTTCTATTATATCCTTTACTTATTATGGTTTAGGCGGTTTGGTGCTTTCTATTTTAGGAATGACTATTTTAAAAATTATTCCAATAAGTGCCAAAAAGAAAATGAGTGCATACCATAAAGTAATGTCTAAGTTTATGCATTCGGTATTAATATCTTTTCCGTTTTTTAAAACCAAAGTAATAAATCTTAACAACGAAACTTTTAAAAAGCAAGCAGTAATAATAGCAAACCACACTTCGTTTTTAGATATTTTAACCATAGGAATGCTACATCCAAAAATTATTTTTCTGGTTAACGACTGGGTTTACAATTCTCCATTTTTTGGTAAAGCGGTACAATTAGCTGGGTTTTACCCGGTTTCTAGTGGTATAGAAAATGGCATGAGTCACTTACAAAAAAAGGTAGACCAAGGGTATTCTTTAATGGCTTTTCCCGAAGGCACTCGCTCGTATACCAATAAAATAAAACGTTTCCATAAAGGAGCATTTCATCTAGCAGACACTTTTAATTTAGATATAATTCCAGTTTTAATACATGGAAATTCCGAAGTTCTTCCAAAAGGTAATTTTGTAATTAAAAAAGGAATTATTACCATTAAAATTCTAGAAAGAATTCCGGCAGGCACAAAAAAATATGGCGATACTACTAGAGCAAAAACCAAACAAGTAAGTACCTATTTTAAATCACAATTTAACAGCTTAAGAAACGAGCTTGAAGGGGAAACGTATTTTCATAAATTGGTACTAGAAAGTTACCGATATAAAGGAGACAATCTTTATAAAAAAGTACAGCAAAACCTGGCAGAAAACAAAACCAATTATAAAAATATTATTGATTTTGTTGGCGAGAAAGACACTATAATTAATATCTCTAAAGCTTCGGGAGAATTAGATTTATTGCTAGCTTTAGATAGACCAAATAGAAAAACACACACCTTAATAGAAAATAAAGACACAAGAAAAATAATAGCCAACAACTATTTAAAAAACACACATTACTCCATATCGTGTTTAGAAACAATAGATAGTGCAACTAAAATTAAAGCAAATACCCTTATTGTTAATTCTAATACTATTTCAGAAGAAATTATAAAAGCAATTTTAGAAAACGGAATTACTAAATGTATTGTTTTAAACGATACTAATAATTTACAAGCTACTTTTATAAAAAATCAGTATTTTCAAGCCACAAATAAATCCATAAATTTAACCTTATTAACTAAAAAATAAACCGTGAAACTAAAATCACATTACGATATTGTTATAGTAGGTAGTGGCTTAGGCGGCTTAGTTTCGGGCGTAATTTTAGCAAAAGAAGGATACAGTGTTTGTATATTAGAAAAAAACCAACAATTTGGAGGGAATTTACAAACCTTTGCTAGAAACAAATCTATATTCGACACAGGAGTGCATTATATTGGTGGTTTAAGCGAAGGGCAAAACCTATACCAATACTTTAAATATTTAGGTATTATGGACGAGTTAAATTTGCATCCATTAGACGAAAATGCTTTCGATGTGGTTACTTTCGATACCGATAATAAAGAGTATAATTATGCTCAAGGCTACCCAAAGTTTATAGAAAGCTTAATAAAAGATTTCCCGGAAGAAGAAGAAGCCATCCAGACCTTTTGCGATAAAATTCAAAAAACTTGCGACAAATTCCCACTATATCGATTAAAAAAAGGGAGACCATATAGCGATGGTGTTTTTAGGCTGCAAGCAAAAGCATATATAGAGTCTTTAACAAACAACAAAACTTTACAAGCCGTATTAGTTGGTACAAATTTTTTATACGCAGGAGATTCTAGAACGCCATTTTATGTACACTCTCTTTCTGTAAATTCGTATATAGAAAGTGCCTATCGTTGTATTAATGGAGGAAGTCAAATTACGAAACTATTAATACGAAGATTAAAAGAATTTGGTGGTGAGGCCTACAAATACCAAGAAGTAGAAAAATTTAATTTTAAAGACGATAAAATTGATGCAGTCATTTGTAAAAATGGAAATATAATAAAAGGAAATACTTTTATATCGAATATAGAACCAAAGCTTACCTTAAAAATGGTTGGCGATAATAGGTTTAAAAAATCGTATACCAATCGTGTAAAAGGCATCGAGAGCACAATAGCAGCCTTTAGTTTATATATAGTATTTAAACCAAACACATTTCCATATATAAATAAAAACTACTATCATTTTACTTCTCCAGATCACGTATGGACTAGCCAAAACTATACTGCTAAAACTTGGCCAGAAAGCTATATGTTTTCTATGGGTGTAAAAAGTAATACCGAAAATTATGCCGATAATTTAACCATTATGGCATATATGAATTATAATGAAGTAGCACCTTGGAAAGACAGTTTTAATACCGTTGCAAATAAAAACGAACGAGGTCAAACCTATGCCGAATTTAAAGCCGAAAAAGCCGAAATATTAATTACAGCATTAGAAAAAAAATTCCCTAACATTCGCCAATGCATATTAAACACGTATACCTCATCTCCTTTATCTTACCGCGATTATATTGCCACTAATAACGGTTCAATGTATGGCTATGTAAAAGATGTAGACAAACCTATGCATTCGTTTATATCGCCAAAAACCAGAATTGAAAACCTTTTTTTTACTGGACAAAGCATAAACATGCATGGCATATTGGGTGTTACAATTAGCGCAGTAGTTACCTGCTCGCAATTATTGGGGCAAGAATATTTGCTTAACAAAATATTAGAATCTAATAAATCTTAAATATGCGATTAGTACAATCTATTTTTATACTTTTTGTATTAACAATATGTACATCCTGTGGCGTGTCAAAATCGCTACACGATATCCCAAATGTATCGCAATACCAATCTACAATATTAGATCGAGTAGCAATTAACGATACCACATTTTACGCAGGAAACAACAGGCTTTCTAAAAACAAATACGGAACCTGGGAATTGTATGCCGAAGGGAACCCGTACCAATTGGGTTTAAACATTGGCTTATTAACGCAAGAGCTTGCCCATAAACAAGAGCGTATCTTTTTAACTAAAGTAGACGAGTTGGTACCTTCTAAATTTCGTCAAAAAATACTTCAAAAAATTCTAGCTTGGTATAATAGAAAAATGTACTTGCATGTTACCGAAGAATACAAAGCAGAGATTTTTGGAATCTCGAAATACGCAAGCGACGATTACGATTATATAGCAGACAATTACTTACGAAGCCTTTATTTGCATGGCGCGCACGATATTGGTCATGCTTTTCAAGACCTTGCATTAGTTGGCTGTTCTGCTTTTGCTGCTTGGGGAAATAAAACCGAAGATGGCCAATTATTAATCGGTAGAAATTTCGATTTTTATGCTGGAGATGCCTTTGCAAAAAACAAAATTGTAGCCTTTATAAACCCAACAAATGGCTATAAGTTTATGTCGGTAACTTGGCCAGGAATGATTGGTGTAGTGTCTGGAATGAACGAGCATGGATTAACGGTAACCATTAATGCAGGGAAATCTAAAATACCACTAATTGCAAAAACACCAATCTCTATAGTAACACGAGAAATTTTACAATACGCTACTAATATTGAAGAAGCAATTGCTATAGCCAAAAAGCGTGAAGTTTTTGTTTCCGAATCTATTTTTATAGGAAGCGCGAAAGACAAAAAAGCAATTACTATAGAAGTATCGCCAAGTAATTTTGGTATCTATCAAGTAGAAAATTCCAATCAATTAATATGTTCCAATCACTTTCAAAGTAAAGCTTACGCCGAAGATAAAAACAATATAAAACACAAAGCAGAAAGCCATTCGCAATACCGTTACCAACGTATGGAAGAGCTTTTAAATGCTACCAAAAAATTAACAGTAACAGGAGCAATAGATATTTTACGAAACAAAGAAGGCCTTAACAATAAAGCCATTGGCTATGGAAACGAAAAAGCTTTAAACCAGCTTTTGGCGCATCACGCAATTCTTTTTAAACCAGAAACTCGTCAAGTATGGGTTTCGTCTAGTCCATACCAATTAGGCGCTTTTGTTGCTTACAATTTAAACGAAGTGTTTAGCAATAACAATATAAAAGCAACCATTTCTAGTCCCGAGTTATTAATAGAAGCAGACACTTTTCAATATACACAAGCTTATAAAGATTACGAGGCATACCGTATTTTAAGCCGTACACTGCAAGATGCAATTAGTAACGAAAAAACGGTAGTTCCCGTAATGCTAAACGAAATAAAAAAACGAAATCCAGAATATTGGGAAGTATACTTTTTAATTGGTAAATACTATTACCAAAAAGGCTATTTTAGGGCAGCATTACAAGCTTTTGAAACTGCTATAACAAAAGAAATTACAACGGTTCCAGATAAAAAAGAAACCGAAAAGTATATTAAAAAACTAAAAAGGAAATTACAATGATTCCTAAAATAGAACAAGCAACAAGTACAGAAATAAAAGCTTTTCAAGAAGAAAAGTTACACGAATTATTAGGCTATTTAAGCGAGCACTCTGCATATTACAAACGTGTATTTCAAGATAATAATATAGATATAACTGCTATAAAAAAATTAGAAGATTTACATAAAATACCCACTACAACCAAAGACCAATTACAACAATTTAACGACGATTTTTTATGCGTTCCTAAAAGGGAGATTATAGATTACGTTACTACTTCTGGAACCTTAGGAGATCCTGTTACTTTTGCTTTAACCAATAAAGATTTAGAGCGATTAGCTTATAACGAAGCAATTTCTTTTGCTTGTGCTGGTGTACAAAAAGAAGATGTTTTACAATTAATGACAACTATAGACAGGCGTTTTATGGCTGGCTTAGCATATTTTCTTGGTGTTCGTAAATTAGGTGCAGGAATTATTCGTGTTGGCGCAGGAATACCAGAACTGCAATGGGATTCTATTTTAAAATTTAAACCAACTTACCTAATTGCGGTTCCTTCTTTTTTATTAAAACTTATAGAATACGCCGAACAGCATAAAATAGATATTAATGCTTCTGGTGTAAAAGGAGCAATTTGTATTGGCGAGCCTTTACGCGAACAAGATTTTTCGTTTAATACTTTATCGCAAAAAATAAAAGCCAAGTGGGACATAAATTTATATTCTACTTATGCTTCTACCGAAATGAATACTGCTTTTACAGAATGCGAAAAACAGCAAGGAGGTCACCACCATCCAGAATTAATAATTGTTGAAATATTAGACGAAAACAACCAAGCAGTTTCTGCAAATCAAGTTGGCGAATTAACCATAACAACGCTAGGTGTAGAAGGCATGCCTTTATTACGCTTTAAAACTGGCGATATGGTAAAAGCGCATACAGAGGCTTGCAGTTGTGGTAGAAACACAATGCGTTTAGGTCCTGTTGTAGGCCGAAAAAAACAAATGATAAAATACAAAGGTACAACCCTTTATCCGCCTGCAATGGATAATATTTTAAACGACTTTACAGCAGTAGAAAGTTATGTTATTGAAATTTCGCATAACAGTATTGGTACAGACGAAATATTAATAAAAATTGCAGCAAGCAACACTACTGATAAATTATTACAAGATATAAAAGACCATTTTAGAGCCAAGTTACGGGTAACCCCAAAATTGGAATTCTGCGAGAAAAAAGAAATTCAAAAATTACAGTTTCCTAAAATGAGTAGAAAGCCAATTCGCGTATTAGATAAACGCCAATAGCTTATACTTTTTTAATTACATTGGTAACAATTCCCCAAATAACAAAATCGTTTTCTTCTGTTATTTTAATTATTGGATAATTCGGGTTTTCTGGTTGCAACCAAACTCCTTCGGCATTTACTTTTAACCGTTTTACAGTAAATTCGCCGTCTAAAAAACAAACGGCAATTTTGTTATGTGCAGGCTCTAAGCTTCTGTCTATTACTAGTAAATCACTGTCGTCTAGTCCAGCTCCAATCATAGACTGTCCACTTACTTTTGCAAAAAAAGTAGCTTCCTTGTTTTTTATAAGCTCGCGATCTAAGCTTATTCGTTGTTCTTTAAAATCTTCGGCAGGAGAAGGAAAACCAGCAGAAATACCTGTGTTAAAAAAAACAGCTCCTGAATTTTCTTGAAGTTCTGGCGAAAAAAAAGTAAGCGATTTACTTTGGTGTAATAACATGGGTTCTATTTTAGGTTAAATATAATACTTTAATACATACACAAGCTAAAATAGTTAAGTGTTATTTGTGTTAAAACTGCTTTTAATTAAGGTTGTTTTTTTTGTGCTTGTAAAGCCTCTTTGCTTAATTGTGCTAAATTAAAATTTGGTTCTAGCTTTAATGCTTGATCGAAAATAGCAATTGCAGCATCTAAATTTTCGGTATTGTTTTCGTTATATTTTGCTAATCCTTTTAAATATATAAAGGCAGCTTTTAACGAAACTTGATAAGGTTGCTTGGTTTCGTAAAATGCTTTTTTCATATCGTCTTTTACGTTTTCCAGTCCGTAATTAATGTACTTTACTGCTTCTGGAAGGTTTTTAACCTGCATACTAAGTTCTGCTAATTCGTAGGCAACAAATGCGGTTGGTTTACGCTTATGCATTTCTTTAAAATGTACTAAAGAACGCTCTGGTTGGTTTAGTGATTTTAAAGAAACTGCTTTTACTTCTACTGCCAAGTTAGAATCGCTTGGGCTAGAATCAATACCAATAGTATTTAGTGCCTGGTTGTATTTATTGGCGCTCATATATAAATAAGCTAAGGTATCTTTTCTTGCTTGCGATGGCGCAATAATATTAAGGTGTGTTAAGCTATTAATTATCCCTTGCATATCGCCTTGGGTTTTCATTTGCTTGTAGTAGGCTTCGTAGTGTTTTTGTAATTCTGTTTTTGTTTGCGCATTTACAAAACAACTAGCTAATATTAAGGTTAATACAATTAACTTTTTCATGATTTTAATTTTTATGTATTTCAAAATCCAAAACTAATAAATTATTAAAACCTTACTCTTAAAACTTTACTAATTATTATATGTTTCTTACTACATTATGGAATAGTTGCATAACTATTAATTTTTTCGTTTTACCAATGCGTAATAATCGCCTTCTAGTGGCAAATACCCTTGATTGTAAACAAAGTAATAAATAGTGCCAGCTTTTGTGGTATAGGTACTGGTAAAATAATTAAAGTCGAATCCCTTTTCTATAAGTTTGGCTCTAGAGGTTTTGGTTTTTTGGTCGGGATTTAGCGTTTCTAAAATGCGATAATTTTTACGCAAACGGTTATTGGTATTGCGTATTAAATTTTTACTGTCTTTATTAATCTTGTTGTTATATGCATTTCTACAAGCATCGCTACAAAACTTTTTATCTATTCTACCTACTATTTTTTCACTACACTCTAAGCACTGTTTTCCCATAGTTTTCTTTTTTTAATTCGTACCAATTTAAAAACACATTATCAAACGGAAATTCTTCCACAAATTGCAAGCCTATTTTTTGAAGTATTTTATTGGAAGCTATATTTTTTGTTTCGGCAGCGCCATAAATTTTTTCTAATTGCAACTCGGTAAATGCAAAATGCAAACTCGCTATTGCCGATTCGCTTGCATAACCTAAATTCCAGTATTTTGGAATTAACCGATAACCAATATCATAAAAATCTCTTTTTTCTCCCAGCATTTCTTTTGCGCCAGTATTAAACTTAATTCCAGACCAACCAATAAAATTTCCGGTTGCTTTTTCTTCAACAGCAAACCTACCAATTCCAAGGGTATTATATTGTTGCTTAATATGGTTTATATACGCAATAGATTGCGCCTTTTCTGTTACTGGTTTGTTTCCTAAGTATTGATGCACAATTGGGTTAGAATCTAAAGCAAACATGCCTTCTAAATCGCTATCTTTTATTTCTCTTAAAAGTAATCTGGGGGTTTCTATATGAAATTTCATAGGCTAAATATAATAAAAATTTATCCGTTTACAAACGACT
>JBMZDY010000041.1:0-10855 GCA_049614585.1 Oceanihabitans sp. | reverse complement strand
GTATTTTTCTAAGATTTTATCGCTTATAAGCCTTGAAATCCTTGTACTTTGGTATAGCCTTTTGGAGGTGTCATATCGAACTTATCCATAGATACTGCCTTCTTTTCTACTTGTGTAACTTCCATAGTCATGGTCATGTCTACTCCCATTTGGTTCATTTTAACAACCATTAGCAAAGGGAATCCTTGAAACTCTTTACCAAAACCAGTGGTTCTTTTATTTACAGCTGTAATTTTATTAGTTGAAAAAATATCCATATTAATGGTTGCTCCTTGTTGTTCTACACTAACCTCGTATTTTGTACATTCGTAACCTAATAAGGTTTTTGTTTCATTGGTTTTAACAACTGTTATTCCTTTTAAATCTTCTTTAGTAGTTTCAAAAGTATTTTCGGCATAGGTTTTACCACCAGACATAGGGTTGTTTCTGTATTCTAATACTTGTTTTGTGGTATTATTAATTATACTTGTTGCTTCGCCAGTCATCATGCTTTTTACTTCTGCACGAGACTTATCGTCTTTAAAGTAAGTTGTTGATAGTATATCGCCAATCATATCGAATTGCCCTTGTACTTCTGCATTCGATGAACTCATCGTCATTTTAGAACTTATAACACCTTCGTTAATTGTTTCTTGTGCTACAGTAGTTAAACTAAATGCAACTAATAATATGCAAATAAATTTTTTCATTTTAAATTGTTTTTAAGTTTATAGAATATGTTTTTAATGGCAAACATCTTGCCAAAAAATACATTTTACAATTCTAATAAATCGTTAGTTTTTTTAACACCTGCTGCACTTTCTTGCATGTGTGCTTTTTCGGCATCGCTTAAATCTATTTCAACAATTTTTTCAATTCCGTTACGTCCTAATATTACTGGAACACCAATACATAAATCACTTAAACCATATTCTCCTTCTAATAAAGAAGAACAAGGAAACATTTTTTTCTGGTCGCATGCAATAGCTTGTACCATTCCAGAAACTGCTGCACCTGGAGCATACCAAGCAGAAGTACCTAATAACTTAGTAAGAGTTGCTCCTCCTACTTTAGTATCTTCTTTTACTTGATTTAATCTTTCTTCGCTTAAAAACTCAGATACTTTTACAGAATTTCTAGTAGCATGTGCAGTTAAAGGCACCATTCCTTTATCGCTATGTCCACCAATTACCATTCCATCTACATCGCTAATAGGAGCGTTTAATGCTTCGGCTAAACGATATTTAAAACGAGCAGAATCTAAAGCACCACCCATACCAATAATTCTATTTTTTGGTAAGCCCGTAGTTTTATGCACTAAATAAGTCATGGTATCCATTGGGTTACTTACAACAATTATAATAGTATTTGGAGAATGTTCTATTAAACTAGAAGAAACCATTTTTACAATTCCTGCATTAATACCAATTAACTCTTCGCGAGTCATTCCTGGTTTTCTAGGTATTCCAGAAGTAATTACACAAATATCACTACCTGCAGTTGCACTATAGTCGTTAGTTATTCCTGTTATTTTAGTATCGAAACCGTTAAGAGAAGCGGTTTGCATTAAATCCATTGCTTTACCTTCGGCAAAACCTTCTTTAATATCTAATAATACTACTTCGGATGCAAAGTCTTTAATTGCTATATATTCTGCACAACTTGCTCCTACTGCTCCTGCTCCTACTACTGTTACTTTCATAAACTTATATTTTTAAATGTGTTGTTTTTTTAATGAATGCAAAATTAACAATAATTAATGTTTTAAAACAAAAAAAGCGCAAGTGTTTTACTTGCGCTTTTATAATGGTTACTGTTTTGGTTATTAACTACCTATATTTACGTTTAATGGTCCAACCCATTCGGTTCTAGCACCATCTAAGCAAACTGCTCTTATATAAAAATCGTAATTTGTATTTTGTGCTAAACTATAAAATGGCCATCCAGCATTGTCTGATGTGCTTATTGTACCAGAATCTGGAGACTGGTTATTACCAACTACAACATGCTCGAAATTAGATTCGCCATTATGGCTCCAGGTAAAAACAGCACCTACTGCTTGCCCTAAACCATTGTATTCTACATCTGCAATTACATTAGAAGGTGCGTTACATAAGTTTTGATCGTAAGCTGCAAAATAACTTACTGGTCCTACCCAACTACTAAATCCTAAATTATTATCGCAAGAAGCACGAACATAAAAATCGTATGTGTTTCCAGCTGCTAAAGACGCATCGGAAGTTGCTTCGTGATTGGTTGTAATTGTAGTTCCATTTCCAACTTGAAATCCTTGATTTCCATATTCCACTTGATAAAAAGATGCATTAGTTTGGTTATAATAGTAGTCCCAATATGCAGTTCCGTTTTCTACATTAAAATTATATGGGCTTTCGCAAAATTCATTTACATTAATAACCAATGGCCCTTGCCAATCTGTTAAATCGCCATTACTACATTGTGCACGAATATAAAAACTTAAAGTTTGATTGTTTGCAGCATAAAAAGACAAGTTTTCATCTTCGATACTTGCCGAATTTACATTGGTAGTTGTTAAACCATAATTAAAGTATAAATCATTATTTCCTTGTCCGCTAATATTTGTAGTTTGGTCGTAACCTATTTCAAAATAGTTAAAAGTATCTGGAGAATAAAAACTAAAATTTAATGTACTTCCGTCCTGTGTTACACTTGTTAAATTTACTGTACCACAATTATTAGAATTGTTTGAATCTTTAGAGCAAGATTGCACGAGTAGCAAAAGGCTACTTAATAGAAATATTCCTTTTTTCATTTTCATTTTTTTTTAAATAAGTCTGCAAAACTAGTATTATTTATTACTTATAGAACTTATTTTAAATCAAATAAAAAATATAAAAAAACAAAAAAAAGCAGTTCTTTTTTTCAAGTAACTGCTTTTCAAAATGTTATGCTTGTTTTGAGAATTTAAAAAATTAAAAACTAAAATTTAATCCCAACGAAGCGCTATCAAATTCTGCTAATGTATAAGATGCGTTTAAGCTAAAAAAGCCAACTTTAACATTCGCTCCTACTGTAGCTGTTACACCTTTGGTTTTCGATTTTACAGAAAATGGATCTTTAATATCTTCAGAAAAAAGGATACCATTTGTTACACGATAGGTGCCTAGTAAATCTGTTTTTGTTGTACCATACAAGTAACCTATAGAACCAAATGCATTTAATACTTTTAGTTTAGTACCTGCAATTATTTGAAACAACAATGTGTTTACGTCTGTATTTGCGCGCTGGTTTTCGCCCTCAACCAAGCTATTATCTGTAAAGTCATAGCTTCCGTCTAAATGCGTATAAGCTATTAAGCCAGAAATTGCAACGGGAAATAATTTATCGGCAGGAAGCCAAGTAGTAAACTCTTGCTGTAAGCCAAAACCATACATGTTTAATTTTACATCGTCTGTATTAATTTTAGGGAAATATCTTCCTTTTAATTGTGTACCACGAAATGGCGAAAAACTAACTTGTAAAAATGCTGTAGGAATTAAGTTCACGCCTTCGGAACCTACGCCATTTGGCAATGTTAATTCTACTTCTTGATCGCCAAAAATAGGATCGTCGTAAGTTACTATTACAACCATTTCTGGGTTATTCTCTCCAAGTGCTGTTGCTACTTTTTTAGAAGCACTTCCGTCTGGAAATCTAACATTCTCGTAATCGGAAACATCTAGCGAAAACGACTTGTTTTTATCTTTTATAAACGATGCGTTTCCTATAACAGAAACCTCAACTCCAAAGCGTTTTGGAGACTTTGCATTATTAAACCATCCTGTATTTATACCATAAGTCAATCCGTTAGTTGCTGGTGTTAAGTAAGCTTTTGTAAATCGTTTTGCATCACTTATACCTGCTGCCAATAAATCGTCTATATTTTCTTGTGCGTTTACATTTACAAAAACATGTAGTGTAATTATTAATAATACAATCTTTTTCATATTCCTTTTCCTTTTAATTAAAAGCCATCTATTGGCAATAAAAATTTATTTATTAAATGCAAATATATAAAACCTACTAAATTTAGGTTTACCATACTAAATTTATACCAAAAAGAACTTAATATAGTTTCATTTAAGTTTTTGTAACTTTAACTCAAGCTATTAATCTATTTCTTTATGAAGAAAATAATTTGCATTTGGGTTTTATTTTTTTGGATAGGAACCCTTTTTGCACAAGAACAGTATTCTTTTAAATATTTAAAGAAAAATTATTTAAACCAAACCGCTAATGTTTCGCATTTAGATTCGGTGTTTCATATAATTTCAGAAAAATATTTATACAACGATGCAGACTCTGCCCTATACATTTCTAAATTAGCCTACCATAAAGCAGAAGAGTTAAACGACTTAAAGCATAAAGGCAGGAGTTTATTTTGGGAAGGCGCTTCTTTACACCAAAAAGGTGCTTTCGACGCAGCAAAAACAGCATTAAATAAAAGCTTAGAAATAGCCACACTACAAAACGACAAACTCTATATTTATAAAAATCACCGTACACTTGGTTTTGTTGGCGATGGTACTGGAGACCTTAAAACTGCAATAGAGCATTATTTTAAAGCATTTAATGTTTTAGAGACTATGCCAAATACCGAAAAATTGCTCGCCAATATGTTAGACAATACAGCCGAAGCTTTTTTTAGTTTGGGTTTAGACAATGAAGCCAAGCAATATTTAAAAAAATCGAAACAGATTTACAGTAATCCTACCGATAAAAACTTTCTATTAAATGGTTACTTTTTTGAAGGCGATATTGCATATCGTGCCAAACAATACAATAAAAGCTTAAGTTTTTATTTAAAAGCATTAGCCCTAAATGGTAAAGAAACAAACGATTTAACTACGGTACTTATAAATTACAAACTAGGCAACATAAACCGTGCTTTAGGCAATTATAACAAATCTAGAACCCTAAGTACTTTTGCTGCTAGCCTCTCTAAAAAAATTAAAAACGAAGAGTGGTATTGCCGTTCAATAATAGAATTAGGCCTCTTAGATGTAACCGAAAAAAAATTCTATCAAGCCGAAAAAAACTGCATTGAAGGATTAAATATTGCCGAAAAAATTGGCGCTATGGACTTAGAGCAGGATGCTTGTTTATGCCTATACCAAAGCTACAGAGCACTAGGCAAAGACCGAAAAGCATTAGTTATTAATGATAAGCTTACCGTAATACGAAAAAGATTCCGATCTAACGAAATTGCAAAAAACATACAACGGCAGGAATTAAAAAGCCAAATGACAAAAGACTCTTTAGCACAAGTTGAAAAAAGATATAAAATGCAACTTGTACATCAAGAAGAGGTTCGTATAAAAGACAAAAATAAAAACATAGCTATTGCCAGCGGTTTCTTTTTATTTATAATTTCTATTGGCCTTTTTAGTAGATGGCGATTTGTAAAAAAAGCCAAAGCCACTATTGAGAAAGAAAAAGATAGATCTGAAAATTTATTATTAAATATTTTGCCTGCTGAAATTGCTGAAGAACTTAAAGAAAAAGGCAGAGCAGATGCTAGAGATTTTAAAAACGTATCGATACTTTTTTCGGATTTTAAAGATTTTACAAAAATTTCAGAAAAAATGTCTGCAAAAGATTTAGTATATAATATTAACCTATGTTTTAGCGCATTCGATAACATTATGCATAAGTATAATATTGAAAAAATTAAAACCATTGGCGATGCTTATATGGCAGTTGGTGGTATGACAACAGACCTTTCGCAATCGGTTAAAAACACGGTACTAGCGGCTCTCGAAATGCAAGCATTTATGATTAAATTAAATAAGCAAAACAAAATTTCAAACAACCACATTTTCGATATGCGAGTAGGTATACATACTGGCTCTGTAGTTGCTGGAATAGTAGGGGTTAAAAAATTTCAATACGATATTTGGGGCGACACCGTAAACACAGCTTCTCGTATGGAAAGTAATGGGGAAATAGAAAAAGTAAATATTTCTAAAGACACCTATTCTTATATTAAAGATGAAACCGAATTTAATTTCGAACCTAGAGGAAAAATTTTAGTTAAAGGCAAAGGGGAAATAGAAATGTTTTTTGTGTGTTTAAAACAAAAAACCTGTAAAGAATAAATTCTTTACAGGTTTTATTTTATTAGCAAACTATACTAAAACAGTAAACCAATTATGCATCAATATTTGCATAAATTGCATTCTTTTCTATAAATGCTCTACGAGGTGGCACCTCGTCTCCCATTAGCATCGAGAATATACGATCTGCTTCAATACCATTATCTATTTGTACTTGACGTAGTGTTCTAAAAGAAGGGTCCATTGTAGTGTCCCATAATTGCGTAGCATTCATTTCACCAAGACCTTTATAACGTTGTATTTTTGCACCATCGCCATATTCTTCTTGTAATGCCATACGCTCTTCATCGTTCCACGCATATTGCTTTTTGGCTCCTTTTTTCACTAAATATAATGGTGGTGTTGCAATATAGATATGTCCATTTTCAATTAACTCTTTCATGTATCTAAAAAAGAAGGTAAGAATTAAAGTTTCAATATGGCTACCATCAATATCGGCATCACACATAATTACTACTTTATGATAACGAAGTTTCGATAAATTTAAAGCTTTACTATCTTCTTCGGTTCCTATTGTAACCCCTAAAGCCGTAAAGATATTTTTAATTTCTTCGTTTTCAAAAACCTTATGTGACATTGCTTTTTCCACATTTAATATTTTTCCACGTAATGGTAAAATTGCTTGAAATGCACGATCACGACCTTGTTTTGCAGTTCCACCTGCCGAATCTCCCTCTACAAGAAACACTTCGCATTTTGCAGGATCTTGTTCGGAGCAATCGGATAATTTTCCTGGTAATCCACCAATACTCATTACCGTTTTACGTTGCACCATTTCGCGTGCTTTTTGAGCTGCGTGACGTGCTTGGGCTGCAAGAATTACTTTTTGCACAATAATTTTTGCATCGTCTGGATGCTCTTCTAAATAGTCGGTAAGCATTTCGGAAACTGCTTGACTTACCGAAGCAGATACTTCGCGGTTTCCTAATTTAGTTTTGGTTTGCCCTTCAAATTGTGGCTCTGCTACTTTTACAGATACAATGGCTGTTAAACCTTCTCTAAAGTCGTCTCCAGCAATATCGAATTTTAACTTATCTAGCATTCCAGAACCGTCTGCAAACTTTTTTAAGGTATGTGTAAGTCCACGACGAAAACCAGAAAGGTGCGTACCACCTTCGTGTGTATTAATATTATTTACATAGGAGTGTAAGTTCTCTGCATAAGAAGTATTATATATCATTGCAACTTCTACAGGTACGCCATTTTTTTCGCCTTCGAAAGCAATAACATCTTTCATTAAAGGCTCTCTTGTTGCGTCTAAAAAGGTGATAAATTCTTTTAATCCTTCTTTCGAATGGAACGTTTCTCCTTCAAAAGAACCATCTTCTTTTTTAAATCGTCTATCTATTAAATGTACCGTAATCCCTTTATTTAAATACGCTAATTCGCGCATTCTACTTGCTAAGGTATCGTAATTATACACTAAGGTTTGCGTAAATATGGTTGGGTCTGGCCTAAAGGTTACTGTGGTTCCTGTTTTATCGGAATCGCCAACTGCTTTTACAGGATATAAGGTTTTTCCTCTTTCGTACTCTTGTTCCCAAATTTTACCATCTCTATGTACGGTTGCTTTTAAGTGCTCGGATAATGCATTTACACAACTTACACCTACACCATGCAAACCACCAGATACTTTATAAGAATCTTTATCGAATTTACCACCAGCACCAATTTTGGTCATTACTACTTCTAGAGCAGAAACACCTTCTTTTTTATGAAGACCTACTGGAATACCACGACCATCATCTTCGGTAGTTATCGAGTTATCTTCGTTTATTGTTACGGTAATGTTATCGCAATGTCCTGCTAAGGCTTCATCAATCGAGTTATCTACAACCTCGTATACCAAATGGTGTAATCCACGTGTACCAACGTCTCCAATATACATAGATGGACGCATACGTACGTGCTCCATTCCTTCTAATGCTTGAATACTATCTGCCGAATATTGTTTTTTATTTTCGTCGCTCATATTTTGAGTTTAAAGTTTAAAAATTTAGAGTTTAAAGCTTCTTGTAGATTATTAAAATTTATAATTACAAATAGAACTTTTATGAACATAAAAAAAACGCCTAAGCGTCTCTTTTGAGTACTTTCAAAGATATTAAATATAAAAGCTATTTAAAAGCGAATTTTTGAATATAACAGATAATTATTAACAATTGTTAATTATTTAAAAGTGGCTTAGATCGCTTAAAAAGCAGCTTAAATAGAGTTTTAGTGATTTTCTATTAGACATAAAAACAGAAAAAGAATAATCGTTGTTTTGAGGCGATTTATTGAATTTCAAGAATGGGTGTTTAGACTCGTTTTTTAGAAGAATTAAGAATCATTTATTGCTAATTTCATAATCCGTTTGTAAAACGTTTATTAGATCTTGCGATTTTTGTTTCCCTTCCTCTAAAAGTGCTAAATATTGTTCTGTTATACCTTTATAGATAATTGCTGTATTGCCTAACGCAATAATCCCTTTTATATCTTTAGTTTCTATTTTAGCTGTTCTATTAAACTCTTCTAAACGTTCTTTGGTCCATTTTTCTTTATACCTTGGTAAATACTTATAATTAAAAATTAGAATTCCTGCGTTTACTAAATCTTTCAGCATATCTTCATACCAAACTTGTTGATTGGTTAACCTACTAAAATAGTCTTCGTATTGAACAATGGAGTCTGCCGTTATTTTTTTTGTAATAAGACGCATACCACCAGCATTTCTTAATTGAACTAACGTTCTATCTGTTTGGCTAACAAAATCTGGGTATTTTATTGAAGCAAGATACATAGTTAAGAAATTTGAATCATTATTTTCTTTATAATTAAAACACATGGATGCAAAAGAATCTAAATTTTTCATTCGTACCTCATTTAAATCGATAGTAGTACTGAAATTATTACTGTCTTTTTTTAGGTCTTCTATTAAAGAAACAATGTATGCTTTTTCTACTTTTCGTTCTACATTTGCTTCTTTCCAAGTATTGAGTTGCAATGCAATTAAAATTCCAATAACTACTAATACAATTTCACCAATGGCATATTTAAAATATTTGGTCGTCTTATTTTGCTTCATGAGATCGTGTCTTATTTTTCTAAAGAATTTAATCATATTTATTTTCTAAGAAAGCGAGAATATTATTGGTGGTTAAAGCTTAAAGATAGCTTTTTTAAAAACAAAAAAACCAACTAGTTTTTTAATTACTAATTTAATATTGACACGAACCTCCATGTACAATAGCAATAGTTTTTCAAAAATAGTATGATAATAAACTCATTTTTATTTTGTGTTGTTTGCATTGGGAAACGGAATTTAGCGAACTCCATTTGCTCGTCTGAAACTTCTTTTTCTATAAATCTCTGTTAAAACAATACCAATAATTAATATTGCTATCTGCATTATTAAACCTATTCTATTGGTTTGCGATTCTATTAATGGTGTAATTTCATTTGCATATTCTAAATTCCAAATAGCATGTCTACTATCTTTTTCACCAACTAACGCTATAACAACATTTAAGGCCATGTGCAAACCTGTTGGAAAAGCGATTCCTTTGGTCCAAAGTGCAGTAATTCCATAAATTAAAGCCCAAACACCAGGACCAAGTAACTGGCCAAAAAAAGTAGCTCCAGTGAAATCGTGGTACCAAGTAAATAGGATTGCTAATAAAATTTGTGCTGGCCATATTCCTAAGTTTTTATATATTTTAGTAAATGCATATCCTCTAAAAATAATTTCTTCCATATATGCCAAAGGAAAAAATGCTAAAAGCCATAATAATGCTGTTTTAATATTTGCGTTTTCTAGAAATACCAATTCTAAATCGGTTAAACTAATAATAATTGCAAACATTATTACTGCAATAAATAAACCTGCTAAAAAGCCAGTTGCAAACCAAATTGGTGTAATCTTTTGGAGAGAAAAACCAATCTCATTAAATGTTTTACCATCCCTTTTTGCAAAAACAAAAGTTAAACCTAATGCAATAATAGTTAACAAAATACCACCAGATCCATATTTACTTAGTGGCACAAAAGGCACTATATTTAATACTATTAATACTGCAATAAAACTTATGGGTAACAAAAGCACACCAAGTGCTTGTATGATTTTTGATTTCATAATAAATTAATTAAAAGCTAATAAATTTTAGGCCCTTGTAGGCTTTAAAAAAGGAATAGATAAAGGATAGTAAAAGGTTTGATTGCTTAAAGCAGATAGTACGTTTTTTATGCTAAAACCTAAACCAAAAAGAACAACAGCTCCTGTAATAAAAAAATTAAAACCAGGAATTAAAAAGAATATCAATAATGAAATTATAAAAAGTAAAACAATGGTACAATGAAAATTGATTACTGCTCTTCCATGTGCATCATACAGCTTATTATCTTCTGCTTTATGAATCCATAAAAAAATTGGAACCAACACACTAGCAAACGGAATTATTAAACCTAAAAAAGGAGAACCATGTAATAATAACATCCATTTTCTTTTTATAACTTCTTCATTAGGGTTTTCTAGAACTATTAAGTCGCTAACTTCTACTTCTAAACCAACAGCCAATAATTTTACGGTTTGCAAATGTGGTTGCACTTCTCCTTTTTCAATGCGCTGAATGGTACGTACTCCAACGGTTGTTTTTTCAGAAAGTTGATCTTGTGTATACCCTTTTAACTTTCTTTGGTATAATAAATTTTCTTTAAGTGTTTGTTGTTTCATTTTGTATCCTTTTTTGTTGGTACAAATCTAC
>JBMZDY010000040.1:0-11022 GCA_049614585.1 Oceanihabitans sp. | reverse complement strand
TAATGTTTGAAGGTACTGCCGAAAGCCTAAAAGAAACTAAAGTTACACAACCTGCAATATTTTTACATTCAGTAATCTTAGCAAAAACCTTGGGAGATAGTTTTAAACCAGATATGGTTGCTGGTCATTCCCTTGGAGAATTCTCGGCATTAGTAGCTAATGGCGCTTTAACTTTTGAAGATGGATTACGTCTTGTTTCGCAACGTGCTTTAGCAATGCAAAAAGCTTGCGAAATTAAGCCAAGTACTATGGCTGCTGTTTTAGGGCTTGAAGATGCTGTTGTAGAGCAAGTATGTAGTACTACCGATGGAGTAGTTGTTGCAGCAAATTATAACTGTCCGGGGCAATTGGTAATTTCGGGTGAAATAGAAGCTATTAATCACGCATGTGAAGCTTTAAAAGAAGCAGGAGCACGTCGTGCTTTAGTATTGCCTGTTGGTGGTGCATTTCATTCGCCAATGATGGAGCCAGCAAGAGAAGAACTAGCTGCAGCCATAGAAAATACAACCTTTAGTAAGCCAAATTGCCCAATTTATCAAAACGTTACTGCAAGTGCAATTTTAGATGAAGCTGCTATTAAAAATAATCTTATTTCGCAATTAACAGCTCCTGTACGTTGGACACAATCGGTGCAACAAATGATTGCAGATGGTGCAACACTTTTTACCGAAGTGGGTCCTGGTAAAGTTTTACAAGGTTTAGTTAAGAAAATTAATAGAAGTTCGGAAACAGCTTCGGCAGCATTTGAAACCAAAGCTTAATGAAACGTACGTTATTTATAGTATTTCTTATTCTTATTAATATTGTTCTGGATCAGGTATCTAAATTTTGGGTACGTGCATCGGTAACTAAAGGCAGTAAATCGGAAATTATTGGCGATTATTTTACCTTACATAATGTAGAGAACTCTGGAGCCTTTCTAGGCATGGGAAGTGATTTGGCAGGATTGCCAAGAGTATTATTTTTATTATTAATACCATCGGCAGTAATGGCTTATGTGTTGTTTTATGTTTTTAAAAATAAAAATTTAGAACAGGCATCTGTTATTGGGTTTAGCTGTATTATTGGTGGCGGAATGGCAAATGTTTACGATCGTTTTGTATATGGATCTGTAACCGATTTTTTCTTTATTAATTTAGGAGGTGTTTTTAAAACGGGAATTTTTAATATTGCAGATATGTCGGTAATGTTAGGCTTAGGATTATTGCTTTTTGATGCATTTAATGCAAAAAAGAAATTGAAAATAAAAAACGAAAATAACTTATAGATTCGTTTTTCTTAAGTTTTTCTCCCAATTCCAAGCAGATTGCATCGCATTATCTAAAGTGAGTTCTGCTTTCCATCCTAAAATAGTATTTGCTTTTGTAGTGTCTGCATATGCCGAAATAACATCGCCATCTCTTCTTTCTACAATTTTGTAATTTAGTTTTTTACCAGAAACACGCTCGAAAGACTCGATTACTTCAAGAACCGAACTCCCTATTCCGGTTCCTAAATTATAGGTCTCGTAATTATTTTCATTCGTATTATTAAGTAATCGCTGTAAAGCAATAACATGCGCTTTTGCTAAATCTACTACATGAATATAATCTCGAATACAGGTGCCGTCTGGCGTAGGGTAATTATTTCCAAAAACCGAAAGTTGTTCTCGAATACCTATTGCTGTTTGGGTTATATATGGCACTAAATTTTGTGGGACTCCTAATGGTAATTCGCCAATTTTTGCAGAAGAATGTGCACCAATTGGGTTAAAATAGCGCAATGAAATTGCATTAAAATCTTGATAAATAAAGCAAGTATCTGTTATTATTTCTTCGCCTATTTGTTTGGTATTTCCATATGGCGATTTAGCAGTTTTTACCGAAGCATGTTCGGTTATTGGTAAAGTTTCTGCCTGCCCATAAACGGTACAAGATGAAGAAAAAATAAAATTAGCATTTTTTATTTTTACTAATTCTTGTAACACATAAACTAATGTGGTTAGGTTGTTTTCGTAATATTTTAATGGATTTTTTACACTTTCGCCAACGGCCTTACTTGCTGCAAAATGGATAACACCTTTTATATCTTGATGGTTTGCAAAAAAGCGTTGCACTTTAGCTTTGTCTTTTAAATCTAATTCTTTAAAAATTGGTTTTATGCCAGTAATAGAATTTATTCTATCTAAATTCTCTATAGAAGTGTTCGATAAATCGTCTATAATTACTACTTCAAAACCTTTTTGCTGAAGTTCTATAACAGTATGCGAACCTATAAATCCTAAGCCACCGGTTACTAGAATTTTATCCATTTATAAATGCTATAATTTTTGATGTAATAAAATCTATTTGTGCATCTTCTAATTCGGTGTGCATCGGTAATGAAATGACATCTTTTACCAATTGATTTGTAATACCAAAATCTGTTTCAATATATCTAGTATCTTGATATGCTTTTTGTTTGTGTAATGGTATTGGGTAATAAACACCACAAGGAATATCGTTGCTATTTAAATATTGTACTAAAGCATCTCTATCTACACCTTTTAATTTTAATGTATATTGATGAAAAACATGGTTGTTGTCGTCACCAGATCGAAAAGGTGTTGTAATTTGCTCGATATCTTTAAAAGCTGCGTCGTATTTATTTGCAGCTTCTCTTCTACGTTTATTGTAATTGTCTAAGTGTGGTAATTTAGCATTTAAAACTGCTGCTTGTATAGAATCTAATCTAGAATTTACACCAACTACATCGTGGTGGTAACGTTCGTACATGCCATGATTTACAATTCCTCGAATGGTATGGGCAAGCGAATCGTCGTTTGTAAAAATTGCTCCTCCATCGCCATAACAACCTAAGTTTTTAGAAGGAAAAAAAGAAGTAGATGCAACATCTCCTATAGTTCCAGCCATAGCTGTGTCGCCATTACTATATGTGTAGGTTGCGCCAATTGCTTGTGCATTATCTTCAATTACAAATAAATTATTTGCTTTAGCAACTTCCATTATAGCTTCCATATTTGCACATTGTCCAAATAAATGAACAGGAACTATTGCTTTGGTTTTAGGAGTAATTGCTTTTTTAATAGCTTCAATATCTATATTAAAAGTGTCTGGTTCTACATCTACTAAAACTGGAGTAAGTTGTAAAAGCGCTATAACTTCTACAGTTGCAGCAAAGGTAAAATCGGCAGTAATAACCTCGTCTCCAGGTTTTAATCCTAATCCCATCATCGCTATTTGTAATGCATCTGTGCCATTTGCACAAGGAATTACGTGCTTTACATTTAAATAATTTTCTAAGTTTTTCTGAAATTCATGAACCTTAGGGCCGTTTATAAAAGCGGCATTATCGATAATTTCTTGTATAGATGGATTTACTATTTCTTTTATTGTGTTGTATTGACCTTTAAGGTCTACCATTTGAATTTTTTTCACAGATATATATATTACAAACAAAACTTTATAAAGCTTTGCTAAAGATTGTTTACGAAATTACAAAAAACCTTTAGGTTAAACAATGAAAGATTTACCAATAATAGGAATTGTATATTAATCCTGTAAAACGCTACTAAATTTAATTACTGTATAGTCTTGAAGTAATTTAAAAGAAATGTATTTTAGCAACAAATAATAAATCTTGTACTTTATTTATAACATTCTAATAAATATAACAACATTAGTATTAAAAGGAGTTGCTATGTTTAACAACAAAATAAAAAAAGGAGTTGTTGGGCGCAAACAAACATTTGCAATATTAGAAGCTAATATTCTAGAAGCAGACTCTTGCATTTGGTTTCATTGTGCTTCATTGGGAGAGTACGAGCAAGGGCTTCCGGTATTTAAAGAAATAAGAAAGCAATACGCAAAACATAAAATAATATTAAGCTTTTTTTCGCCTTCGGGTTACGAAATACGAAAAAATACCACAATAGCAGATGTGGTTGTTTATTTACCATTAGACACTAAAAAAAATGCAAAGCGGTTTTTAGATTTAGTAAACCCAGAGCTTACCGTTTTTGTAAAGTACGATATCTGGCCAAATTTTTTAAAGTTACTTAAAGCAAGAAACCATCGTGCTATTCTAATCTCGGCGCTTTTTAGACCCAATCAATCCTTTTTTAAATTTTATGGAGGGCACTTACGAAAAGCACTTTTTGCATTCGAACATATATTTGTACAAAATAATTCTTCTAAGCAGTTGCTAGAAACTATTCATTACCATAACGTAACTGTGTCTGGCGATACGCGTTTTGATCGTGTTTATAGCCAGTTAGAACAAAATAATACTTTAGGTTTTATAGAAGAGTTTAAAAGCAATAGCTTGTGTGTAGTTGCTGGAAGTACTTGGCCAGAAGACGAAACGATATTAATAGACTATATAAATAATAAGGTTTCCGAAGAATTAAAATTCATTATAGCGCCTCATAATATTAATCAATCTCAAATTGAAAATTTTAAAAAACAGCTTCAAGTACCTACCATTTGTTTTTCCGAAAAGGAAGGTAAAAAACTAGAATCTTTTTCGGTTTTAATTCTAGATACCATAGGCTTGTTAACCAAAGTATATCGTTATGCAGACATTGCTTATGTAGGCGGAGCTATGGGAAATACAGGACTACATAACACCTTAGAGCCAGCAGTTTTTGGGGTTCCTATTGTAATAGGCAATAACTTTAAAAAGTTTCCAGAAGCACAAGAAATGCTTGATAATAAAGGCTTGTTTAGTGTGCAAACAAAAACCGAATTACAAACAATAGTAGACAAGCTAATACAAGATGAAGCATTTAGATTAACATCTGGAAAGCAAAACGAAAACTATATAAAATTAAATAAAGGAGCTGTAATCCATATACTCAACTATTTACGTAAATAGTATTGTAGAATAACAAATTTAAAATTATGTTAAAAAATGTTAACAAAATGTATGTGATTTTAAATTAGAAGTTGTTATTTTCGTAAAATCAAAAAATTAACACTAAAACGATTACAATGAAAAAATTATTATTAAGCGCAGCTTTATTATTAGCATTAAGCGTAAGTTTCACTTCTTGTAGAGAAGCAAAAGAAAAGACAGAAGAAGCTGGAGATGCAGTAGAAAATGCAGCAGAAGCAACTGGAGAAGCAGTTAAAGATGCGGTTGAAGCAACAGGAGAAGCGGCAGAAAATGCAGCAGAAGCAACTGGAGATGCAGTTAAAGATGCAGTAGACGCAGCAGAAAATGCAGTAGAAGCAACTGGAGATGCAGTTAAAGATGGAGCAGAAAAAGTAAAAGATGGAGCAGAAGCTTTAAAAGATGGTGCTAAAGAAGTAGCAGGAGATGCTAAAGATGCTGTTAAAAAAGCAGGAGATGCATTAAAGAAAGACTAATTCTTATTGTATAGAATTAAAAAAGAGGCTTTTTAAAGCCTCTTTTTTTTTGTTATAAAATTAAAATTATAGTCCATTTATTGCTGCTTCAGCACAACGTTCCCCATCCATAGCAGCAGAAATTATACCACCAGCATAACCACCTCCTTCGCCACAAGGAAAGAGTCCAATAATTTCAGGATGTTCTAAATTGTCATTTCTAGGAATATTTACAGGAGAAGAGGTTCTAGATTCTACACCAATTATATTGGCTTGCGCTGTGTGAAACCCTTTCATTTTATTATTAAAAGCTTTAAAGCCTTGACGTAATCTACTACCAATAAGTTTTGGAAATAACGAATGCAAAGGTGCAGATAGTAATCCTGGTTGGTACGATGTAGCGTTTAAACTAGCAGAAAGTTTTCCGTCTACAAAATCGGTTAGTCGTTGTGCAGGAGCTGTTTGACTTCTGCCTCCAGCTGTAAAAGCAAGTTTTTCAAAATCTTTTTGGTATTCTAATCCTTTTAAAACACCAAATTTCTCGTATTTCGGTAAATCTTTATTTACATTAATTTCTACGACAATTCCAGAGTTTGCAAACTCATTATTCCGCTTCGAGGGCGACATACCATTAACTACTACTTCGCCATTTGCTGTTGCAGCTGGTACAATAAAACCGCCAGGACACATGCAAAAAGAATACACACCTCGGTCTTTTACTTGGTGTACCAAACTATAAGCCGCTGCAGGTAGTAAGTCGTTTCGTTTGCCTTGGCAATGGTATTGTATAGAGTCTATAATGTGTTGCGGATGCTCTACACGAACTCCCATAGCAAAAGATTTTGCTTGCAACGCAATTTCTTTTTTATGTAATAAATAATAAATATCTCTTGCAGAATGACCCGTTGCTAGAATCACTCTATTTGCAGTTAGCTCTTTACCATTTTGTAATTGAATGGCTTGCACTGCATTGTTTTTAATAATAAAATCGGTTACACGAGATTCAAAATAAATTTCGCCACCAAAGTTTAATATGGTTTCTCTAATATTTGCAACAACTTTTGGTAGTTTGTTGGTGCCAATATGTGGATGTGCATCTACCAAAATTTGGTCGGTAGCACCATGAAAAACAAGGTTTTCAAAAATACGTCTTACATCACCACGTTTTAAACTACGGGTATAAAGTTTGCCGTCACTATAGGTTCCTGCGCCACCTTCGCCAAAACAATAATTAGAATCTTCGTTTACAAAATGATCTTGATTAATGGCTTTTAAATCGCGACGTCTGTCTTGCACATTTTTACCACGTTCTAAAACAATAGGTTTAAAACCAAGTTCTATACAGCGCAATGCAGCATACATTCCTGCAGGACCAAAACCAATAATATGAATGGGTTTTGCTTTAGAAACATCTTGGTAATCGAAGGTGTATTGCGAGCTTTTAGGAATAGCTTCGTTTATATAAACCGCAACTTTATAATTAAAGATTATTTTAGGTTTACGAGCATCAATAGATTTACGCAATACTTTAATGCCAGAAATAGTATCTCTAGAAATACTTAATTTCTCGGAAGCCTTTATTAAAAGAATTTCAGGAATTTCTTCTTCTTTAAGCGAAACACGTAATTGCAGGTCTTTAATCATGTAACAGCAATGTTATATAAAACTAAAAGTTGATTTTATACCCCATTTTTAATACATCTTTTTTTAATTTTTCTAATTGATCCCCATTTAAACCATAGTCACTTTTTCTAGATGTAATTAATTGTTCTTTGGATAAAATTCTTTCAAACTTCACTTGATTTTTGTACATAATATACTTTAAGTTATTTAAAGATGCTTTATTGCTAATTTCTTTACTCTTTTCTTTATGAGCATTTTCTCTCTTTTCAATATATGTTTCAGAAAAAACCTTTTTTATTTTAAATAATTGTTCATCCAATAAACTTAAATGTGATACTCTTCTTAACTCGTTATTTATATATTGTTTTTCAGTTTGGTCAATAATTTCTTGATTATGAATACTTGCAACTGTACTCATGCAGGATTGAAAGTTTAAAGAAATTAAGAATAATACTAGAGCTAATGTGATTTTTTTTCGCATGGAAAAGTTTATTTAGTTTAAGGTTTATGTTTCAAAGTTAGAATTTTATTTTCTTAAATACGTCAAAAACGAAAAATCGTATTTATGATTTTCATCTTTTTGGCGATACGTATCGCTTGTTTTTTTCCAGATTTTAGTGTCTATTTCTGGGAAGAAAGTGTCTGCTTCAAAAGTTTCGTGTACTCGTGTAATCTCTATTTTATCTACCAAAGCCATGGCTTGTTTGTAGATTTCGCCACCGCCAATTATAAACGGTTGTTGGTCTTCTTTTGCAATAGCAATTGCTTTTTCTAAAGAGTTTACAAGTATAACACCTTCTGGTGCTTGGTAGTTTTCTTGTCTGGTTATAACCACATGTGTTCTATTTGGTAGTGGTTTTGGGAAACTTTCAAAAGTTTTTCTTCCCATAATAATATGATGGCTAGAGGTTAGTTTTTTAAAGCGTATTAAGTCGTCTCGTAAATGCCAAATAAGTTTATTGTCTTTGCCAATAGCATTGTTTTCTCCAGCTGCAACAATAATGGTAAGCTCTTGTTTTTTAGCTGCTATTTTCTCCTTTAGTATTTCCGATTCTGCAATAATTGGCGCTTCTTTTTTTAGGTTTTCCTTTATTTTTTCTATGCGCTCTTGTTGCTTGCTAACAAGTTTTTCTAGTTGTTTTTCTTCCCACTCTTTTCCCATAAAGGTTTGAAATAAAAACACATTTAAAAAATGCCAAAATAACAATACAAACCAAATGGTAATAATTACTACAGACCAAGGAAATGTTGCAATTGTAAACTCATCGGCAAAACCTAAACCTACATTAAAAGTATATACTAATAAACCAATAATTAAGAACATAATAGCATGCGTATACAAACGCTTTTTTTGTTTTATTCTGCGTTGTGCATGTTGAATAAGTGCTAACTGCTCTTTATCTATTTGTGGTTTTGTGGTTTTTTTTCTTCCGAACATAGATTACAAATTATATGTAAATATAATTCATTTTCAAGTTATAAAAAAAGCAAAAAATTAAACAGCAACTGCGCCTTTAATATGTGGATGCGGATTGTAATTTTCTAGTGTGAAATCTTCAAATTTAAAGTCGAAAATATCTTTCACTTCTGGATTAATTTTCATTTTAGGAAGCGTTCTCGTGTCGCGAGATAATTGCAATTCTAATTGCTCTATGTGGTTGCTATAAATATGCGCATCGCCAAAAGTATGAATAAATTCGCCTGCTTGGTAACCACAAACCTGCGCCATCATCATGGTAAATAATGCGTATGAAGCGATGTTAAAAGGAACTCCTAAAAAGATGTCTGCGCTACGTTGGTATAATTGGCAAGATAGTTTACCATCTGCTACATAAAACTGAAAAAAGGCATGACAAGGCGGAAGTGCTGCTTTGCCATTAGCAACATTTTCGTCAAAAGATTTTGATGTGTCTGGTAATACCGAAGGGTTCCAGGCAGATACAAGCATACGTCTACTATTAGGGTTTGTTTTTAAAGCTTGTATTACTTCTTTAATTTGGTCAATCTCGTCGTCATTCCAGTTTCGCCATTGGTGTCCGTAAACAGGACCTAAGTCGCCATTTTTGTCTGCCCAAGAATTCCAGATCTTTACACCATTTTCGGTAAGATAATTAATGTTTGTATCGCCTTTTAAAAACCAAAGCAATTCGTAAATAATAGATTTTAAATGCAGTTTTTTTGTTGTAACCATTGGGAAACCTTCGCTTAAATCGAATCGCATTTGATGGCCAAATACGCTTTTGGTTCCCGTTCCTGTTCTATCTCCTTTTTGGTTTCCGTTTTCTAAAACGTGCTTTACTAGGTCTAAATATTGTTTCATAATATTTCCCACGAAAGTAGGAATTTCATTAAGTTAAACTTGAATTTTATTCGCAGTATTTAATTTCTAGAAATAGATGCTTCGACTGCGCTCAGCATGACATTTATTATATCAGGATAAAAATAAAAAAAGCATCAAGATTTAATACTTGATGCTTTAATATAATATTAAAAGTTATTAACGATAATAATTGTTTTTCTAAAATGTAAAACGCTCCTAACTATTATTAGTTAAGAGCGTTTTTTTAATATGTTTTGATTGCAACAAAAATTAGATTTCTGCTGTAATTTATCTTGAGCGTAATAGAAATGCAGGAATTTGTTATCCTATAATCATTCCTGCAATAGTTGCAGACATTAGGGAAGCAATTGTACCACCAATTAAAGCTTTCAACCCAAATTCGGATAAGGTTTTACGTTGCCCAGGAGCAAGCGAACCAATACCACCAATTTGAATACCAATAGAAGCAAAATTTGCAAAACCACATAACATATAAGTAGCCATAATTATAGATTTGTTATAGGTTAAATGTGTTGCGCTTGCAACGTTTTTTAAATCGGCTAGTTGTATGTATCCTACAAATTCACTTGCGGCTAGTTTAATACCTAATAGTTGTCCCATTAGTGCAATATCTTCGGTAGCAACACCAATAAGCCACATTAATGGAGCAAATATATAACCTAGTAACAATTCTAAAGATAAACTTTGGTATGCAGTGTTTGCTGCAATCCAACTGTTTATGGTTGTTACATCGCCAACCCAACCTAAAATTCCGTTAAGCATTGCAATAAATGCTACAAATACTAGTAACATAGCACCTACATTAACGGCTAGTTTTAACCCTTCGGTAGTTCCATTTGCAATTGCGTCTAGTATATTAGAGCCTATTTTTTCGGAAGAAACATGAACATCTGTATTAATATCTTCGGTTTGTGGATATAACATTTTAGAAATTACAATTGCTCCAGGCGCTGCCATTACGGAAGCTGCTAATAAATGCTTTGCAAATTGTAGTCTTAAAGCTGGGTCGTCGCCACCTAGAAAACCTATATAAGCTGCAAGTACTGCTCCAGCTACTGTAGCCATACCTCCAATCATTACTAGAAGCATTTCGGAGCGGTTCATTTTTTCTAAATATGCTTTAATTAATAAAGGTGCTTCGGTTTGCCCAAGAAAAATATTTCCTGCTACACTTAAGCTTTCAGCACCAGATATTTTTAATATTTTGGTAAGTACCAAGCCAAATCCTTTTACTATTTTTTGAATTATTCCTAAGTAAAATAATAGCGAAGTTAAAGCCGAAAAGAAGATTATGGTTGGTAATACTTGAAATGCGAAAACAAACCCGAAAGATTCAATATTCATCATGCCACCAAATAAAAACTCGCTTCCTGCTCTAGTAAAATCTAGTATGCTTACAAAAATACCTCCAACCCATTCAAAAGCTTTTTGAACAAATGGGATTCGTAATACTCCAATTGCAATTATTAATTGAAATGCTAGTCCGATACCAACTGTTTTCCAGTTTATTGCTTTTTTATTATTACTAAATAAAAAAGCTAATAATAAAAGCGAAACCATTCCTAAAACCCCTCGCCATAAACTTTGAAACGAAAACCCTTGGCTTTCAATAATAGCGCTAGCTTCGTTTAGGCTAGTATTTGTAGTTTCTACTATAAGGTTTGTTTGGGTTGCTTCAATAGTGGAAGCTTGTAAACTATCTGTTAGTATTGTAGTGTTTTCTTGTGCAAT
>JBMZDY010000039.1:0-11596 GCA_049614585.1 Oceanihabitans sp. | reverse complement strand
ATAAAACAGATTTACAAAAAACTAAAGAGCTAACAAAAAAACTTAAAGCATATTTTGCTAATGAATTCCTCTAAAAAAATAGTACTATTAGGCCATTTTGTTGTTGGTAAATCCTCACTAATTCGTCGTTTTGTAGAAGATACTTTTTCTGAAAACTACAAGGTTACCATAGGTGTGCACATCCTTAAAAAAGAAGTAAAAATAAGTGCAAACGAAAACATCTCGTTAATAATTTGGGATCTAGAAGGTAACGATAATATAAGCAATACTCGCGATTCGTATTTACTTGGCACCAATGGATTTATATATGTTTACGATTTAACCAGACCTGCAACTTACCAAAGTTTAGAAAACGATACCAACTATATAAAAGACAAATACCCAAAAACACCCTTAAAAGTTGTTGGAAACAAATCAGATTTGGTAACTAGAGAGTTTTTAAAGCAAAACAACGATGTTTTTACACCACTTACCGATTTTTTTACCAGCGCTAAATCTGGTAAGAAAGTAGAGCAGCTTTTTTCTACTTTAGCAAAAGACCTAACCCAGTAAACTAGAAACCAATGCTTAACGAGTACAAAAAAACTCATAAAAAAGCCTCTTTACAATACATTTTAGTAGACAATAATGGTATTGTTTTAGAATCGGATGATGTGTTCTTCAAAAAAATAGAAAAGAAAACCATTTTTAGTTTACATCCTTTTTTCGAAAGCTTTTCTAGTCTTTTAGAAATTACAAATCAAGATTATTTATTTACTTGTATACACTTAGAAGTAAATAAACAGCAAATTATTACAGATATTAGTTTAAAAACTTTTGGTAAAAGCAAACCTGCATTAATTACCATTCACGATTTAACCACACATTATAACAATTACCAACTTACTGCACAAAAAAGAAACGAATCGGTAATTGGCTCACAAATACTAGAATTAAAAAACAACTACTTAAAAGAAAAAGAAGAATTTAAAAACAATTTTATAGCAAATTTTAGTCATGAAATTAGAGAGCCATTAACAGGTATAAATACATTTATTGGCCTGCTAAACAAAACACCACTAAACGTAGAACAAAAAGGCTATTTAAATATAATAAATAAGGCTTCTCTTCATTTAGACCATATGATTGAAGATATTTTAGATTTATCTAAAATAGAAATAGGTATATTAAACCTAATTGAAGAAGAATTTAATTTTCATCAATTTATAAACGATGTTGTTTCTAAATACCAAGTTAAAGCCTCTGAAAAAAACATTGCATTACAACTTAAAATACAAGAAAACACCCCCAAACAACTAATAGGAGATTCGTTTAGACTACAACAAATACTTAATAATTTACTAGATAATGCCATTAAGTTTACAAATTCTGGAAGCGTAAACCTAGAAGTCTCTTTAAACCAAATTCGTGCAAACAAAGCCAATATTCATTTTATTATAACGGATACAGGAGTTGGTATAGCAGAAAAAGATTTACAAATAATATTTAATAGGTTTACCCAATTAAACACGCAACAACATACAAAAGGATCTGGTTTAGGCTTAACCATTACCAAAAGCTTAGTAGAATTAATGAATGGTAATATAAATGTAAAAAGCACAGAAAACAAAGGCACTTCTGTGTCTTTTAACCTTAGTTTTAAACTAAAACCTGCAATTAAAAAACCGAAACTTAGCAAGCAAGAAACTAAGGAAGAAGTAATTAGTTCTACACAAAAGAAACACATTTTATTGGTTGAAAACTCGGAGATTACCCAATTAGCTGTTTTAAAAATACTAGCAGGCCAGAAAAAATATTATTTAGATATTATATCGAATACAGAAGCTGTAATACCAACACTACAAAATCAAAAAGTAGATTTAATATTAATGGATATAAATTTACCAAATATTACAGGTGACGAACTCACAAAAAAAATAAGGCAATTGCCAGAAAAAAACCTTAAAAAAACTCCAGTTATTGCACTAACAGGAAAAGTGTTTCCCGAAGATTTAAAACGATACAAAAAGGCAAAAATGAATGCAGTTATCGCTAAACCTTTTAACGAGAGCAGCCTATTAGAAACTATAAACAAATTTTTAAACAAAAAAAGCTAACCTAATTAGCAATTACATCTGCTTAATAAGGGTAGCTTTTAATTATAATAATTAAATAAATCTTATCGATTCATTTTCTTTATTTCGTCTACAAAAGTATCTAAATCAACACCATTACTAACGAGCACTAAAGCTTTATCTACAACATATTTTACGTTTTCTGGAGTAAAGCCTAAACCTACTGCAATTTTACGTAAAACTATTTCTTCATGGTCTCCTTTAATATGATCTACATAAACCATTCTAGCCAAATCATACAAACGCTCTAAACGGTTGTCGTAGCTTGTTGGAGGGTTTATTGGGTGCGATGCATAATCTTTTAAAATTAAAGCATAATCCCCTTCGCTAATATCTAAATTTCTAGCCAAACGGTCTAAAAACGCTTTTTCTTCATCTGTAATTACTCCATCGTCCATTGCTACTTTTACAATTGCAGCAAAATGATCTTCATTACGCTTTTTAAATCCACTATCAAATAAATCGGAAATTGACATATATTCTATTTTTTTTGTCTTGCAAAGATAATTAAACTAAACACTTTTTAAAAGAGAATTACTAGCTTTTTATTTCATAAAAAACAAAAAAACGCCTTTGGTAATTGTTTCAAAAAAATGGAAATCCTATCTTTACCCAAAATAAAAATACGTGAGTAAAACACTTCTCTCGCAAACCTATGCACAGTCTTTGCAAATGCAAAAACTGCATAATACTATTGCCAAAAACCAAACAAAAATACATTTAAAAGGCTTAGTAGGTTCGTCGCTTTCTTTTGTAGTTCAAAATGTTTTTAAAGAAGCAAAAAAACCACTTCTACTTATTTTTAACGACAAAGAAGAAGCCGCTTTTTATTTAAACGATTTAGAGCTTTTGCTAAACGACAAAGATGTACTTTTTTATCCAGGAAGTTACAGAAGGCCATACCAAATAGAAGAAACAGACAATGCAAATGTATTGTTGCGTGCAGAAGTATTAAACCGTATTAATTCGCAAAAAAAACCGGCAATAATAGTAACCTATCCGGATGCCCTTTTCGAAAAAGTAGTTACCAGGCGAGAGTTAGAAAAAAATACATTAAAAATTGCTGTTAACGAAAGTGTTAGTATCGATTTTGTTAATGAAGTACTATTTGAATACCAATTTAAACGAGTAGATTTTGTTACCGAACCTGGCGAGTTTTCGGTTCGTGGTGGTATTTTAGATGTGTTTTCTTTTAGCCATGACGAACCATATAGAATCGAGTTTTTTGGAGACGAAGTAGATAGCATTCGCACTTTTGATGTAGAAACGCAACTCTCTACAGAACAGATTAAAAAAATTAGTATTATACCAAATGTTGCCAATAAATTTTTAGAAGAAAACAGGCAAAGTTTCTTAAAATACATCGCTCAGAAAACTGTAATTTTCACTAAGAATGCAGACATATTATTCTCTAGAGTAGATTCTTTATTTGAAAAAGCTTCCGAAACATTTAAAACGCTTTCTGAAACCATAAATCATGCAGCACCTGAAGAATTATTTTGTAATGCAACCTTACTTAAAAAGCAACTTTTAGAATTTACTTTAGTAGAGTTTGGTAGCACATCTGTCATGTCCAGCGTAGTCGATACATCTCAAACAATAAATTTCAACACAACACCTCAACCTGCTTTTAATAAAAATTTCGATTTACTAATAAATAACCTAAATAGTAATCACAACAAAGGGTTTACAAACTATATCGCTTGTGCAAGTGAACAACAAGCAAAACGATTTCACGATATTTTTGAAGATGTAGAACAAGAAGTACACTATAAAACCATAGTACTTTCTCTTTTTCAAGGGTTTGTAGATTTAGACCAACAAATAATTTGTTATACAGACCATCAAATTTTCGAACGCTATCATAAGTTTCATTTAAAAAACGGATATGCTAAAAAACAATCGATAACCCTTAAAGAACTAACCAATTTAGACATTGGCGATTATGTTACACATATAGACCATGGAATTGGAAAGTTTGGTGGACTTCAAAAAATTGATGTAGAAGGTAAAAAACAAGAAGCAATTAAACTAGTTTACGGCGAACGAGACATACTGTATTTAAGCATTCATTCTCTACATAAAATAACCAAGTTTAATGGTAAAGATGGCAAGCCACCAAAAATATATAAGTTAGGTAGTAAAGCTTGGAAAGTTTTAAAACAAAAAACAAAATCTAGAGTAAAAGAAATTGCATTTAACCTTATACAAGTTTATGCAAAACGAAAGCTAGAAAAAGGATACCAATACAAGCCAGACACTTATTTACAACACGAGCTTGAAGCTTCTTTTATTTACGAAGACACTCCAGATCAAGGCACTGCAACCGCAGACATAAAAGCAGATATGGAAAGTGAAAGACCAATGGATAGATTGGTTTGTGGCGATGTAGGTTTTGGTAAAACCGAAGTAGCTATTAGAGCAGCCTTTAAAGCTGTAGACAACGGTAAGCAAGTTGCCGTTTTAGTACCTACAACAATATTAGCATACCAACATTTTCGCACCTTTACAGAACGCCTTAAAGAGTTTCCGGTAACGGTAGACTACCTAAACCGTTTTAGAACCGCTAAAGAAAAAAGGGAGACTATAGAAAAACTAGAAAAAGGACATGTAGATATTATTATTGGTACTCACCAACTAGTAAACAAAAAAGTTAAATTTAAAGACCTAGGACTACTAATTGTAGACGAAGAACAAAAATTTGGCGTTGCCGTAAAAGAAAAACTTAAAACCCTAAAAGACAATGTAGACGTACTTACATTAACCGCAACACCAATACCTAGAACGCTACAATTTAGCTTAATGGCAGCAAGAGATTTATCGGTAATTACTACTGCACCACCAAATCGCTATCCTATAGAAAGTCACGTAATTCGGTTTAACGAAGAGAGTATTAGAGATGCAGTATCGTACGAAATACAACGAGGTGGTCAAATATTTTTTATTCATAATCGCATAGAAAACATCAAGGAGGTAGCAGGAATGATTCAGCGTTTGGTGCCAGACGCAAAAATAGGTATTGGTCACGGCCAACTAGACGGTAAAAAACTAGAACAATTAATGCTTGCTTTTATGAATGGCGATTTTGATGTTTTAGTAAGTACAACCATTGTAGAAAGCGGTTTAGACGTCCCAAATGCAAATACTATTTTTATAAATAATGCCAATAATTTTGGCCTGAGCGATTTACACCAAATGCGTGGTCGTGTTGGCCGAAGCAATAAAAAAGCATTCTGTTATTTTATTACTCCAGAATATTCTGCAATGACAAATGATGCTAGAAAACGAATTACTGCATTAGAGCAATTTACAGAATTAGGAAGCGGTTTTAATATAGCAATGAAAGATTTAGAAATTCGTGGTGCTGGCGACTTACTAGGTGGCGAGCAAAGTGGTTTTATTAATGATATCGGGTTTGATACTTACCAAAAAATATTAAACGAAGCTATAGAAGAATTAAAAGAAAACGAATTTAAAGATTTATATCAAGACGACGGAAAAGAAAAAGAATATGTAAAAGACATTACTATAGATACTGATTTTTCTTTATTATTCCCAGACGATTATGTAAACAATATAACCGAAAGACTAAACCTATACACACAATTAAATACAATTAAAACCGAAGCACAACTGGAAGTTTTCGAAAAACAACTTATAGACAGGTTTGGCGAACCACCAACACAAGTAGTAGACTTATTAAATTCGGTAAGAATAAAGTGGGTAGCAACCAAATTAGGTTTCGAAAAAATAATATTAAAAAAAGAAAAGCTTGTTGGTTATTTTATTAGTGATCAACAAAGTGCTTTCTACCAAAGTCCTAGTTTTACCAAAGTATTGCAATACATACAATCCAATACCAAAACTTGTAAAATGAAAGAAAAACAAACCAGATCTGGTTTAAGATTATTACTTACTTTTGAAAATATTAAAACAGTAGAAAAAGCATACAACGCATTAAATGCTATTTTGGCATAACCTTTGAATTAGCATGATAAAACAATTACAAATGACTAAAAAATTACTTTTTTTAATCGCTTTTTTACCAAGCATATTATTAGCACAACACAGCATAAAAGGAACCTTTACTCCTTCCGAAGAATACAACTTTGTAATACTTTATAAAGTAACACCAAGTACTTCTATGTATGTTAATAATGCCGAAATACAAAAAGATGGTAGTTTCGAGTTTAAACTAGACTCTTTAGTACCAAAAGGTATTTATCGAGTTGTTTATGCATTACCACAAGAAGATCATAATTTCGATGTAATTTACAATACCAAAGAAGACGTTGTTTTAGATTTTAACCCTAATCTTGGCGTGACATTTAAAGAGTCTAAAGAAAATATTTTGCTAGATTCATATTACAAAAGTATTCAAGAAGTAAGCAAAAGTATAAGTGCTTATTACAAAAGCCCAGAAAAAAACGAACAACAATTTAAAGAGGCGATACATGCATTAAACCAAACACAAAACGAGTTTGAAAAAGCAGCAAAAGGCACAATCGCTTCTCACTTTATAAAAGCAAGTAAACCTTACATACCAACAAATGTTGAAGACGCAGAAACCTTTACAAAAAACTTAAAATCCAATTATTTTAAAAATATAGACTTTAGCAATAATACACTACAAAGTTCTGCTTTTTTAATAGACACTGTTCTAAATTATATATATACATATGTAGACCAAAAAGACACTGCCAATTCTTACCAACAAAATATAGACGATGTAATATTAGCTTTTGGAGAAAACCTAGAAATAAAAGAAATAATATTAAAAGTATTATGGAATGAATTTGCGCAACCCAATACCGAAAGCATTGCAAACTACATTACAGACAATTATTTATTAGAAATAGTAAAAGCAAAAAACAACCAGGAGCTTTTAGAAAAAATACAAGTATTTAAAAACATTTCATTAGGTGAGCTTGCACCAAATTTTACATTTAAAACAGATATAAACGACAAAAAATCTACTGTATCTCTACACGATTACAACGAAGCAAAACAAAATGTAATTGTATTTTGGAGCAGTACTTGCTCGCATTGTTTAAAAGAGTTGCCATTGTTTCATAAGTACATAAAAACTTTAAACAAAGGAACTTTAAAAGTAATCGCTGTTGCTCTTGAAGATGATTTTTATAAATGGCGAGATCGTACTTACGATTTTTCAGAATTTGTTCATGTATATGGCGAAGGCAAATGGAGTAACCCAATAGGAGATGCTTATGGCGTAACAGCAACACCAACCTATTTTATTTTAGATGCTAATAAAAATATTATAGCAAAACCAGACGATTTCCCAGCTCTGGAAGAATATTATATAGCAAATCCAATTCCTACTGAAATTAGTATAGAAGAAGATTAATTTTTTAATATTTACAATGAAACACTTACTAGCAACAATATTATTAATAACCTCTTTGGTAAGTTATTCTCAAATAAACGAATCGTACAATACAATTCAAAAAGTATTTGGAGACGAGAATATTGCAGCTACAAAAACTAATGAAACGCATTACGAAATAAAAAAATTAAAAGATTCTGAAACTATTAAATTTAGTTACAACAACCAAATTGTAAACTATATAGAACTAGAATCTAAAAAACCAATAAGCAACAATCGTTTTCATAAACTAGCAAAAAAACTTACTCCAAATTTTAAATTAACCTCTTCTGGAAACGCACAAAACTTTAATTTTTATTTCGATTCTAAAAACAAATTATTAAACATTAAAGTTTACAACTCAACAAAAAAAGAGGTGTTAAATAAAATTATATTTATTGCAGATTGGAATTTAATTTTAAAACTAGTTCCGGAAATTAATAGCTGGAAATAGTACAAGTACTAACTTTAAAAATTAGCTAAATACCGTGTAAAGTGTTGTAATTATAACACCTTTACCATTGCTAGGTTTTACTTTTAATAATTGTTTTTCTGTTTTCACTTTAAAATTAAAAGGCGTTTGTAAAATATTTAAACCGCTTTGTTTTTTTAACCTAGTTCCTTGTCCAGAAATAATATCTAGGTTTGGTGTAAATTCTCCTTCTGGAATATGCTCGGTTAGTATTATGTATTTAAAACTATATAATTTATCGACAATCCTTTGTATTTCGGTATTCGATAAATGTTGCAATACTTGTCTTACAATAGCACAATCTGCCTTTGGCAATTCATTACTTGCAATATCTAAACAGTAAAATTCTATATTCTGCGCTTTAAACTTTGTTTTATTATGTTCTATAAGACTAGCGACAATGTCTATTGCAATATATTTTTTGGTATGCTTTACCAATTTTTTACCAACATTAAAATCGCCACAGCCCAAATCGCAAACTACAATTGGCTTGTTTAAACTGGCAAAAAAAGAGCTTAGCACTTTTATATATGGTTCTACTATTTCTGGTAAATGCGAACCTTCGCCAGAATAAAATTTAGACTCGTTGCTTCCCCAAAGTTTGTTTTGGTAAACCTGAATCATTGCATCTTTTGTAGGCCAAGGTTTTTTCATCTAAAAATGGTAAAAAGCATTCTCTAGATGCTCTATTTCGAACGTGTTTTTTGTTTTTAGTATTGCTATTATATCAAAACGTACTTCTAAATCTAAATTATTTTCTATAACAAACGCATCTACAGCTTTTACTAATCGCTGTATTTGTTTTGGTTTTACAAATTCTTGTGGATTACCAAAATCTACAGTAGACCTTGTTTTAACCTCAACAATAGCAAGAGTATTTTTTTGTTTGGCAATAATGTCTACTTCTGCTTTTTGAAATCTATAGTTACGTTCTAGAATTTCGTAACCATTTTGCAATAAAAAATTTACTGCTAATTCCTCTCCTTTTTTTCCAAGCTCGTTATGTTGTGCCATGCTCACTTCCCACGAAAGTGGGAATCTTTTTTTGAAGGCAAGAATCTCTTCAAGCCAACTTTTCGGTTTTTCTAAAATAGTAAAAATATAAACACCCTAGAAATTCATAAATTATTTATTAATTTACATAAAAATAAATTCTTTTGAAGATGAAAAATATGTTCGATAAAAAAGTAACAATTGCAGTTATTAACAGAATAAATAAGTTAGAAAACACAACCTCTCCTTTATGGGGAAAAATGCAAGTAGACCAAATGTTAGCACATTGTAATGTGGCTTATGAAAAAACATATAACACAGAATTTCCAAAAATTTCTGGATTCAAAAAATTTCTTTTAAAACTACTTATAAAACCATTAGTTGTAAATGAAAAACCATATAAAAAAAATGGTCGTACTGCTCCTGAATTTTTAATTACTAACCAAAGAAATTTTGAAGTAGAAAAAACACGATTAATAGATTATATTAATCAAACACAAGAATTAGGTGCAGCAAATTTTGAAAATAAAGAATCCCATTCTTTTGGCAAATTATCTTCTAAAGAATGGAACAATATGTTTTATAAACACTTAGACCATCATTTACAGCAGTTTGGTGTTTAGCTATTTATTAAAAACAACAGTACTCTTCTCCTTACCAACAGTTAAGGTTACATTTCTACCAAGTATTAAAGCGCGATTATCTTTTTCGTGTCCTGCCGGCATATTAAAAACTATCGGGAAATTATACGCTGCTAAAGCATCTAAAATAAGTTGTTCAATAGAAGTTCCCCAAGGTGTTGTGTTTTTTCGCATTTTGCTCATATCGCCTACTATTACGCCTTTACAATTTTCAAAATAACCAGCTCGAATAAGGCTTTGTAACATTCTATCTATATGGTATTTGTATTCGCCTATTTCTTCAATAAAAAGAATTTTTCCAGAAGTATTAATACTTGTGTTAGAGCCTAACATGGTATGAAGTATGGTTAGGTTTCCGCCAACAACTGGAGCAGTAACTGTACCTATTTTGTTATACGTAGATCCATTTAAAGTATAGGCAATTGGCTTACCAAAAATAGCATCTTTAAAGCTTGCCAAACTCGCTTTAATTTCACTTAAATCTTTGGTTAAACTCACACACATTAAAGCGTGCATAGACTCGAATCCTTGATTATGCACTTGGTTGTGCAATGCCGTAATATCGCTATAACCAATAATCCATTTTGGGTATTTTTTAAACTTGGTATAATCTAATTTGTCTAAAATTCTAACAGTTCCATAACCTCCTCTTGCGCACCAAATAGCACTAATTGTTGGATTATCTAATGCTTTTTGAAAATCTTCACAGCGCTCTGCATCCGTTCCAGCAAAATGATTGTCTTTACTAAAAACATTCTCGCCAACAACCACATTTAAATTCCAGCTTTTAAGCAAACTAATTGCTTGTTCTACTTCATAGTTTCTGTTTTTTAATATTCCGGAAGGAGCAACAATAGCAACTGTATCTCCTGCTTTTAGATAGTTTGGCTGTATCAAAGTAGTTGTGTTTTTTATACTAAAATCTTGTGCTGTAGTTGTTATCATTCCAAAGAAAAAAATAACACAAAACACAGGTAAAAGGATTCCTTTTTTTGTCATAATGTAAATGTACATTTTTTTTCAATATGGCTAATGAATTGTGTATTTTTGTGGCTTCAAAAAGAAATTTACAATGTCAAAAAGATATACTATTACTGCTGCTTTACCTTATACCAACGGTCCAATTCATATTGGCCATTTAGCAGGAGTTTACGTTCCAGCAGATATTTATGCTCGCTTTATGCGTTTAACTGGAAACGATGTTGCTTTTATTTGCGGTAGTGACGAGCATGGCGTGCCAATTACTATTAAAGCAAAAAAAGAAGGCGTTTCGCCACAAGATATTGTAGACAAATACCACGCAATTATTAAAAAATCTTTTGAAGATTTTGGTATTACTTTCGATAATTACTCGCGAACATCGGCGAAAATACACCACGATACAGCTTCCGAATTTTTTACAACTTTATATAACAAAAATGAGTTTGTAGAAGAGGTTTCCGAACAACTTTACGATGCAGAAGCAAACCAGTTTTTAGCAGACAGGTTTGTTGTTGGTACTTGCCCAAAATGTGGAAACGAAGAAAGTTACGGAGACCAATGCGAAAACTGCGGAACCAGCCATAATGCTACAGATTTAATAAACCCTAAATCTGCAATTACAGGAAATGTACCAACATTAAAACAAACCAAACACTGGTTTTTGCCTCTAAATAAACACGAAGAATTTTTAAAAGATTGGATATTAAAAGGCCATAAAAAAGATTGGAAACCTAATGTTTACGGGCAAGTAAAATCCTGGATAGACGATGGCTTACGTCCTCGCGCTGTAACCAGAGATTTAGATTGGGGAATTCCAGTTCCTGTAGAAGGTGCAGACGGAAAAGTATTATACGTATGGTTTGATGCTCCTATCGGATATATTTCTGCTACCAAAGAATGGGCAGAACGCGAAGGAAAAGACTGGGAACCTTACTGGAAAAGTGACGATACTAAATTGGTTCACTTTATAGGAAAGGATAATATTGTATTCCACTGTATTATTTTCCCT
>JBMZDY010000038.1:0-11602 GCA_049614585.1 Oceanihabitans sp. | reverse complement strand
CATCTTATTATTTTAGATGTAATGATGCCAGAAATGGATGGTATTGAAGCCTGCGAACAAATAAGAAAAATTAACAGCTTAGAAAATACAATTATTACTTTTTTAACTGCAAGAAGTGAAGACTATTCGCATGTTGCAGGTTTTGATGCTGGTGCCGACGACTATATAACAAAACCTGTAAAACCAAAAGTATTAATAAGTAAAGTAAAAGCACTTTTAAGACGTTTACAATACAATGAGGTTAAAGAAAATATAATAACCATTGGCAATCTTATTATAAATAGAGACGAGTATAAAATTGTACTTAACGGAAATGAAATAATCTTACCACGAAAAGAATTTGAATTACTATCTTTACTAGCCTCTAAACCAGGAAAAGTATTTAAAAGAGAAGATATACTTTTTAAAGTATGGGGTAACGAGGTTATTGTTGGTGGCAGAACAATAGATGTTCACATTAGAAAACTTCGTGAAAAAATTGGAGACAGTTATTTTAAAACCGTTAAAGGAGTAGGTTATAAGTTTGTAGATTAATGCAATTAAAGCTAAAAAAAACATATAAATTTGCTGTAAAAACAGCACTATATATCACTATATTTTTAACGCTCTTAATGAGTGTTTTTTTGTATTACTTTTATTCTCTAGACTTTATTCAAATAATATTTATTGCTATTTCATGCTATAGCTTTTCGTTTTTAATTATTCAATATCGCGTAGAACAATTTATTTATAAAAGAGTAAAAAAAATATACGACGACCTTACGCTTCTAGAATCTGCTAGTTTAAGAAAAGAACGTATAACTACCGATATGGCTACGCTAACAAAAGAAATAGATAAATATGCCAAAGACCGCAAACTAGAAATTGAAACCTTAAAAGTTAGAGAAGAGTATAGAAAAGAATATCTAGGAAACGTCTCCCACGAACTAAAAACACCATTATTTACCGTACAAGGTTATATACTTACTTTACTAGATGGCGCAATTGAAGATAAAAATGTAAGAGAAAAATATTTAAAAAATGCCAATAGAGGTGTAGAACGTTTAAGTTATATTGTTAAAGATTTAGATATGATTACCAAACTAGAAGTTGGTGATTTAAGACTTAATATTGAAAAATTTAATATTGTTACTTTAATTGAAAGTGTTTTCGATTTATTTGAAATGAAAGCAGCTAAAAAAAATATAAGCTTAACATTCGATAGAGCATATAAAACACCCATTTTAGTAAAAGCCGATAAAGAACGAATTCAACAAATACTTACAAATCTTATTGTAAACTCTTTAAAATACGGAAGCATTAATGGCACCACAGAAGTAAGCATCGAAAATTTAATTAAAAACAAAATTATAGTTCGGGTTACAGACAACGGCGAAGGCATAGAAAAGCAGCACATACCAAGACTTTTTGAACGATTTTTTAGGGTTGATAAAAGCGGCTCTAGAAAAGAAGGTGGCTCTGGCTTAGGGCTAGCAATTGTAAAGCACATTTTAGAAGCACACGACGAAAACATATATGTAGAAAGCGAGCATCAAGTAGGAAGCGAATTCTCTTTTACACTAGAAAAGGCTAAATAACTTTTTATAATTTACTTCTGCTTTTAAAGCACAAAACCCAGTAGTTAAGTCTATATTATTTAATTTATTAATAGAAAAATCTTTTTGTTTACAATACAACACATGCCCTAAGTTTTCCAGTCTTTTAGCTAAATATTCTTGTTCTTGCTGCCCAGGAGTTGGTACAAAAAATGCTTTTTTTTCTAGTTTTACCAAATCCATTATTGTAGTATAACCAGACCTAGACAAAACAACATTACAACCATTTATTGTACTTTCTAATTGCGCTGTAGTCATGTAATTATAAAGCGTAATGTTTTCCTTTTTTGTTATAGTTTGCAATTGCTCTACAACTCCTTTTACAAAAACTACTTTTCCTTTATAAGCTTTTAACGCTTGCAACACTTGCTTTTCTAGAATGGTTCTTTGTGGCTCTGGTCCAGAAAGTAAAACCAACAAATCTGCTAAAAAGGGAGAATCTGTTTTTTTAAATCTACTTAAAAATCCTATATATTTTATTGGTATACTATTGGTCGATTTCCTGCTTAACTTTCCGCTTAAATTATTATTACCAGCAATATCTGGCACCCAACATTCGGTAAATTTGCTCATACAATATTGATGCATTGCAGAACTTATAAAAGTTGTAAAACCACTTAATACTTGTAATTGATGTGTAATATAAACCGACGGGACAGTTTTAGAGTAAACACCAAATCTGTTATCCGAAATTATTCCACAAATTTTAAAAGTTTCAATAATTTTTGGTATTTGCTTTCTTTCTTTTAAAATAGTTTTACGTATATGTGGTAACCTAGCTAATAACTTCCATTTTAAAAGCCATCCTTTTTTAGAATATTTAATATTATACGAAGGCAGCTCAATAGTAACAAGCTTTGGAAATTCTTTTTTAAGTAAAGCAAGCGCTTCACCATCACTTGCTAGAATAGGTTCAAAATTATTATCTAGTAACGCATTTATTATAGGAATACATCTAGTAGCATGACCCAAACCCCAATTTAAAGGCGCTACAAGAATTCGTTTTTTTAGCATTAATAGATGTGGTATTAGTAGTTTCTGTAAAAATCAAAGATAAGCATAAATTAGGCTCGTTATAATTCCTTATTTTTGCCCAAACATTAAAAAACAGTGGGAAGTAAAAATAAATTAAAACGCTTTAAAGAAAACGAATCTTTTAGTAACGTTTTTCAGCCAACACGAGAAGAGCTTGTAGAAAAAAAATACCCTTTAAAAGGAAACTGGAACGCTTCTTTTTTTAAAAATAACAATCCATTAGTATTAGAGTTAGGTTGTGGTAAAGGCGAGTATAGTGTTGCCTTAGCTAAAAAATATCCTGAAAAAAACTTTATAGGAATCGATATAAAAGGCGCTCGTTTTTGGCGTGGAGCAAAAACAGCAATAGAAGAGAACATACCTAATGTTGCTTTTATACGTACACAAATTGAATTGGTAGAATATGCTTTTGCTAATAACGAGGTAGACGAAATATGGATAACCTTTCCAGATCCACAAATAAAATATAAGCGTACCAAACACCGCATGACAAATACGCACTTTTTACAACGCTATAAAAACATTTTAAAACCCGAAGGTGTTGTTAATTTAAAAACCGATAGCGAGTTTATGCATGGCTATACTTTAGGTCTGCTACATGGCGAAGGCCACGAAGTGTTATATGCAAACCATAATGTGTACAAACAAGAGGGAAGCCCAGCCGAAGTTACTGGTATTCAAACCTTTTACGAAAGTCAATATTTAAAAGAAGACAAAGCAATTACGTATATTCGTTTTAAAATAAAATAATATTGGATATTCTACACCCATTTACGCTGGGCTTAATAGTCATGGGATTAGCAGTTTTCCCTCCCGGACTATTAAATATTACAGCTGCAAAAGTAAGCCTAAAAGAAGGCCATACTAGAGGTATTATGTTTTCTATTGGTGCTTGTATAATCGTGCTTTTGCAAAATTATATTGCCATAAGTTTTGCAAAATATTTAAGCAACCACCCAGATGTAATTGGCATATTAAAACTTGTAGCAATTATTCTCTTTTTATTAATAAGTATCTATTTTATACTTATAGCCAAGTCGAAAGAAAAACCAGAAAAACAATTAAAAGTAAAAAGTAAAAAAAGTCGTTTTTTTCAAGGCATATTTTTATCTAGTATTAATGTTTTTCCTATTCCTTTCCAGTCATACATGACGATAACTTTAGCGTCTTTAGGCTGGCTGCAATTCGACAAAATAAGTAGTTATTCGTATGTAGCTGGCGCAGGAACTGGCGCTTTTATTATACTATACATATATATATTCTTTTTCGATAAAATAAAAGACAAGCCTTTTACATCTCAAAAAAACATGAACTATTTAATTGGTGGCATTACAGGTATTGTAGCACTTATTTCTTTAATAGATTTAATAAAAAATTTATAGCATGCAGGAAAAGACTTTAAATTTTTTCGAAAAAGTACACCAAGTATCTCGGTTAATCCCTTATGGCAGAGTAACAAGTTATGGAGCAATTGCAAAATATTTAGGAGCCGCAAAAAGCGCTCGAATGGTAGGCTATGCAATGAATAACGCTTCAAGTAAAGATGTTCCAGCGCATCGTGTTGTAAACCGAAAAGGCTTACTTACGGGTAAATTTCATTTTGATGGCACCAACCTTATGCAACAATTATTAGAGAGCGAAGGTATAACCGTTATAAACAACCAAATTCAAGACTTCGAAACATTTTTCTGGGATCCAACGAAAGCCCTAAAGTAATTTTAGTACTTACTATTGCTGCTTTTAGTTATAAAACCGAAACAAAGCAGAACTAGATACTAAAGCAGAGTTTACTATAGAAGGTATCCCTTTTGCTGTTGTTAGTGCAAAAACTATTGAAAAGACTTTAGCAATGGTTGAGTATGACAATGCTAAAGTTACAACTACTTCATTAGAAGAAACAGTAACTAAAGCAAGTGAAACGTATACAGTTAAAGAAATGAAAACTGTAGAATCTTTTACAGCTAAAAAAGCTTGTGAACCAGATTGTAAAAAAGCTTGTTGTGCAAACAAAACAGATGTAGAAAAGAAGGCTTGCACTAAGGACTGTACAAAAGCTTGTTGTGCTGGAAAAGACATGAAAGAACATGTAATAAAATGTTCTCCAGATTGTACTAAAAAGGATTGTGCTAAATGTGCTGCTAAAACTGCAGAATGCAAAAAGAAATGTGCTGCAAAAAAAGCAGAAGCATCTACAGATAAATCAGACTCTACTAAAGCTACGTCTCACGATGGAAAAATGGCTTGTTGTGCAGATAAGGCAAAATCTTAATCAAATAAACTTAAAACAATTTAAAAAAGGTTTCTCAATGAGAAGCCTTTTTTGTTTTTTTATATGATTTTTTATACCAATATAAAACTAATTAGCAGAAACACTAAAAGTTATTTGACTCATGTTTTCTTGCCTTAATAAAGCCTTTATTTCATAATTTTCTTTCTCCCAAATTATGTATAAAGGTTTTTCTTCAAAAGTTCCCTCTCGTAAATCAAAAGTGTTCTTTCTTAAATGTTCAATAACTTTCCCATTATCATCCTTTACTAAAGTTTCACTTTCCATTCTTCTATTTTCGACTATTTGGATATGTTTTGGCATACCATATTCTTTATTAAAAGAATTATAAAATTCACGATCAATAAGCTTATCAAAATAAATTGTAATTGATTTTATAACTTCATAATTGTCTGTATGTATTATAATTTGATTATAATACATACCAAAGAAATCTTTTTTAAAATAATCTCTACTACTATAAAATTTAACTTCGAAATCCTTTTTTTTAAAGGCATTACTTTTAAAATCTCTACCAGTAAATTCTTTAGCTTTAGAAATATTTTTACCTAATAAATCTTCAAACTTTATTTTATCCATCAAATATTCATTGTTATAAATAATAAAAACGAAAACTAACAAAAATTTAGTATAATTCATAATTAATTACAATCTGTTGCTGCGCCTAACAAACTAGTAATATATGGAGCTGGGCTTGGAATAGGAAATGGTTCTTGAGTAGTGTTAACTGTACCTCCAACAATAGCCATTTGGCTAATAAGTAAATCTCTAAAAAAAGCTCCAACTTCAGATTCTAATTCATAAGGGTTTGTGAAAAAGTATAAATCTGTTCCTTTAATTGCATTAGTAACTACTTCAGCAGTAATGTTAGCGGCTTGTCCGTTAGGCATCCAAGTAGGTATAGTAAAATATATAACTGGAATATTAGAATCAATATATCCATAATAAAGATAACCACTTTCATCAAAATCAAATGTGCAACTATAATATTATATCAACTAAGAAGTAATGAACAAACAACTATTCTTATAAGGAATGTATTTTCCATTTTCATATATATATATGAAAATATTATTATAATCTAAATAACTTTTACTAAATATAGCATATTTGTAGTTTTTAGTAAACAACACTCTACTTACATAATAACAACGTAAATCACAAATAAATGGTAACGTCTCCGATTCCCAATCCTCTTTAGTTACCCTTTTTTTAACAGTCTCACTTTCTTCAATAAAATCAGTGTAATCTATATCGACATTCTTTTGTTTATTAAAAAATGAAATATTTTTTTTTGAAAACACTATATTGTAAATTGAATCTTCAAGACAGGGTTTAAAGTGTTTTGTAATACTTATAGAATCAAATTTTTGTTTTTCACTTAATTGTTTTTTTAAAATAATATAATTGAATTCTTCATATCTATTCTTCATTAATGAATAATGCTCGTTTAAAGTATTATTTAAGATTTCAATATTTAGTTCTCTCCATTTTAATTGTTCTGTTTTATTTGAACAACCAATAAATAAACTAATTACAAGGATTAGAGTCAGAAATCGCGTAACCTTTTGGTTGTGTTGTTTGATTGTTTCCATTTGATAATTGATAAGTATAACTTAAATTGTTTATTTCAGCATTAATTATTGCAGATATTAGAAATAGTAATAAAGTTAGAATCTTCATAAAAAAATATTAATTACATGTATGAGTATATTTTGTTCTTGATACCGATTCTACATATTGTTTTTAGGAAGCTTAACTGGACTTAATCTTAAAACAACTTATAAAAAAAGGTTTCTCAATGAGAAGCTTTTTTTATGAATTTAACTTACACTTAAATTAAGTATACTATAAAGTATCCATATATTATCTACTTTTACATATATATACATTAATTTATTTCCGCCTGTATAAGTATATGGTATGAATTCAGATTTAACAATAAAACACCAGTTTTTTTGGCAATTAAAAAAAGGTTGAGATATAGATAAATACTTTTTTTTAGGATTATTTTTAGTAAACTCTTTATCTATTTTAATAAAGTAGGTGTTTAGTTTTTTAAAATCTATTATTGAATCATTTTTAGTTTTTAATAATTCAGATTTTAAATGACTTAAATTAAAGTTTTTTAAAAATAATTCAACTGGAGCTTTATAACTACTGTTATTCCACCAAAATCTAATAGTTTCTTCATTTAAATTTTCTACTTTTAAATACTCCTTTCCAAGTGGAATAAATTTATTATTTAAATAGATAGAATCCACAGATATAGGATTATCTTCTTCAAACGGAGTTATAATTTGATTAATAAGTTCATATTCTTGCGCATCAGCTTTAGTAAAACTTATATAGATTAAAAAGATTATTAATAATTTTTTCATATTAATTACAGTTATTATCTATTAATGGAGAGTAACCAGAATAAGTTGCAGTTCCGTTTTCTGTATTGAATATTTTTATAATATTTTCTTGATCAATAACACTTGGGTAAATAGAAGAAAATAAAGGGTTAATAGAACCAGTCGTTAGGTGAGTCATACCACTCCAGCAAACTGCCTCTTAATAATCTGAAGTAGAAGTTGGGTAATCATATTTTTCTTGAACAAAATTTGATATAATGTGCTGCATTGCTATTCTTGGGTTTAAGATTTACCTTACAAAATTAGGTAAATCTTAACTTTTATAAAATACGTGATTATACGTATTTTTAATAGTAGTTACTGCCATTCTACCGTTTCCATAATACGCTGTATGTCTTTTTGCAAGTAGTTTGCTGCTGGCAAAATAGAATCGTAATTAGGTTTGGTATAAAAATAAAGGGAACCGGTTAAAAAATGATTGGTACTATCGGTAACATAAAATTGCGATTGCGAAGCTGCATTACCACCTACCTCGTAAAACATACCATATACTTTTTTTTCTTTATTTATAAATGGCCTTTCCGAAATTTCATCGGCTTTTTGCGTGTGCTTTTGGGTAAAATTTTGTGCGTCTTGTAAATACCTTATTAATTTTTCTTCACTATTTGCAATCCCTTTATAGGTTAAATAAATGGTACCTTTTAAACTAGGATACGAAACATCTATAGCGTAACTAGCTTCTACGTTTGGTAGTTTTTTAGTTTCTAACTTAGTGGCTAGTTTGTTTTTCTCGAAGGTAAACGGCAAACTTGTTTTTGCTATCTCGTAACTTGGCTTTGGGTATTCTAAGCGTAATTTTGCTTGGGGTTTTGGTGTGTATTCGTTTTGACATGAAAAACAAAAAACAAGAATTAATACTATTATATTTTTCATTTTATGGTAGTGTAACTTTTACGCGTTTTATTCTTTTTTTATCTAATGCTTCTATAGTAAAAACGTAATTTTTAAAATTTATTTTACTGTTTAGTTTCGGGAAGCTTTTCGAAATTTCTAAAACAAACCCTGCTATGGTTTCTGCTTCTCCTTTTTCATCTTCAAAAACAGCTTCTTCTTCTAGTTTAATAACTTTATAAAAATCTTTTAATGCTGTTTTTCCTTCAAACACATAATTGTTTGCATCTAGCTTCGAGTAAATAAGTCCTTCGTCGTCAAACTCGTCGCTTATATCCCCAACTATTTCTTCAATAATATCTTCTAGAGAAATGAGTCCAGAGGTTCCGCCATATTCGTCTACAACTACTGCAAGATGCACCTTTTTTTCTTGAAATTCTGCCATTAAATCGTCTAGTTTTTTGTTTTCTGGCACAAAAAATGGCTCTCGTAATAAACTGGTCCAATTAAATTGTTTGCGGTCTATATAAGGCAATAAATCTTTAACGTATAAAACACCTTCAATGGTATCTATATTTTCTTTATAAACCGGAATTCTAGAATAGCCATTTTGAATAATTTCTGGAATAATTTCGCTATATTTTTGTTCTACATGCAATGCAAAAATATCTATTCTTGGTTGCATAACCTGTTTGGTATCTGTATTTCCAAAAGATACAATACCTTGTAAAATTTTCTGTTCTTCTTTGGTAGTATCTTCATCGCTTGCCAGCTCTAATGCTTGCGAAAGTTGGTCTACACTTAAATTAGATTTTTGCTTTCCTAACTTATTATGAATAGCAAGTGTAAAGCTACGCATAGGAATACTTAAAGGAGAAAACACTACGTCTAGTACACGCAATGGGTATGCCATAAATGATGCAAATTTTATTCTATTTCTACTGGCATATATTTTTGGTAATATTTCTCCAAACAGTAAAATTAGAAAGGTAACTACAAGTACTTCTATTACAAATTTTAATACAGGAGAACTTATGCTTTCAAATAAATAATTCCCTAAATAGGCAAATAAAATTACTATAGCAATATTAATAAAGTTGTTTGCTACTAGTATTGTAGCAAGAAGTTTTTTTGGTTTTTCTAATAAAAACGAAACAATTGCTAATCGTTTATTATTTTGAATTTTATCGGTTTCTAGATCGGAAGGAGTTAAGGAAAACATTGCAACTTCTGCTCCAGATATAAGTGCCGAGCAAATTAAAAGCACTAACAAAAGTACAAAACTACTAAGCAACGAAACATCTACAATATCCATAAAATTATTTTGGCGTATTGCAATATTTAATAACAAACTCGGGGGTTCTAGGTCCAATATGGTTTAAATTAGTTATACATTAAAACGGAAGATCGTCGTTTCCTTCTTCTTGTAAAGTAGTATCTTTTGGTTTTTCTACTTTTGGCTTTTGCGTAGTAGTTGCGGTTGTACTATTTGCTATCTCGCTTTCTTTTTTAGTACTTAAAAAAGTGAAATCTACACATTGTATTTCTGTAGCATAACGGTCGTTACCAGAATCGTCCTGCCATTTTCTAGTACGTATACGCCCTTCTATGTAAACCTTATCGCCTTTACTTAAATATTTTTCGCAAATTTCGGCACCTTTATTTCGTACTACTACATTATGCCATTCGGTATTTGTAACTCGCTCGTTTGTTTGTTTGTTGGTATAGGTTTCGTTAGTTGCTAACGGAAAACGGCCTACACAGCCACCTCCATCAAAATAGTGCATTTTAACTTCGTCTCCCAAATGCCCAATAAGCATCACTTTATTTAATGTTCCAGACATATTACATTTTTGTTTAGGTTACAAAATTACATTTTTGAAATTCATAATCTTAAATTTAATAAAAAAAGATGACATCAGCTAAATTTGATATTTTTAATCGAATTCGCGAAGGTGTTCCTTTTTAAAATTAAATTCGTTTAAAAAATTAGATATTAAAACCGGTACAGGGTAATCTTTTAATTGCAATATTGGAATTGCTTTAGCATTAATTGCGTTTACTTGAACTATCCAAAATTTAGTATATAAGTGCTGGTGTGATAGTTTATGTATTATTGGTTTTGTGTTATATAATGCTAAGCTTAATAAGTTATTAGTCGCTGTATTATTATTCTTTAACAACAATTGTAAAGCTTCTTTATTTAATATAGAATCGCTTTCTATTAATGGAAATTGGTATAAGTTTTGCCAAATTCCTTTTGTTTTCCTTTTTTCAAGAAGTATTTTTTTGTCTTTATATATATATACTAAAAAATTAAAATACTTTTTTTTAGGTGCATTACTTTTAATTTTAACTGGCAACTCCTCAATTAATGCATCTTTAAAAGCAATACATTTATTTTGCAAAGGACAAATAGTACAGTTAGGGTTTTTGGGTTTACACTGCTTAGCACCAAACTCCATAATAGCCTGGTTAAAAATAGCAGGATCTTTAGTAGCTATTAATTTTTGAGCTAAAGCTTTAAACTCTTTACTCCCTATTGTTGTATTAATAGGTGTATGTATACCATAATATCTAGATAATGCTCGATACACATTACCATCTACAACTGCACAAACTTCATTAAAACAAATTGAGGCAATGGCACTTGCAGTATAGTCACCAACTCCTTTTAATTGCAATAAAGCTTTATAATTATTAGGAAATACGCCATCAAGATTATTAACTATATGCTTAGCTGTTGCATGTAAATTTCTAGCTCTAGAGTAATACCCTAAACCTTGCCATAATTTTAAAACCTCTGTTTCTGTAGCGTCAGCAAGCTCAAAAACAGTAGGATATTTCGCAATAAAAGCGTTATAATATGGTAAACCTTGGTCTACTTTTGTTTGTTGCAAAATAATTTCAGACAGCCATATAAAGTACGGATTTGTGGTTCTTCGCCATGGCAAATCCCGTTTATTTACTGTATACCAGCCTATTAAAATTTCGGCGTACGTCATATTTAAATTATATAGCCAACAAAAATAAACGTTTATTTGGTTAAATTTTAATGAATTAGGCTTGAAATATTGAAATATAAATGCCTATATTTGCATCCCTTAATAACTAAATTTTAATAACAAAAAAAAGTACAAATGACTAAGGCTGATTTAGTAGCAAAAATTTCTGAAAAATTAGGAATAGAAAAAGGTGATGTTCAGGCAACTGTTGAAACTTTTATGGAAGAAGTAAAAACTTCTTTAGAAAGTGGAGACAATGTTTACTTAAGAGGATTTGGAAGCTTTATTATAAAAACTAGAGCAGAAAAAACTGGAAGAAATATTTCTAAAAATACAACTATCAAAATACCTGCACATAATATTCCAGCATTTAAACCTGCAAAGGTTTTTGTGGAAGGTGTAAAAACTAATGTAGACGTTAAGTAAGAC
>JBMZDY010000037.1:0-11884 GCA_049614585.1 Oceanihabitans sp. | reverse complement strand
ATTTTTTCATAATAGTCATTCCCAAAATTAAATATATTTTTGTAAACTATAAAATAACAAAGCTGCTAGCTGTACGATAAAATTTATCATGTATAGTTTGGCAGCTTTTTTGCAATTACAATTTTAAAATAATAAACACGTTATTTATTTTATGAAAAAGATTACATACATACTAGTTTTTTTGTTAACCAATATAGTACTTGGTCAAAAAATAAATCAAACAGATGCCAATGGAAAACGTCATGGTATTTGGAAAAAAAACTTCGATAAAACTAGAGTAATACGTTATGAAGGCGAATTTTTTCATGGAAAAGAAATTGGACTTTTTAAATTTTATAAAAACATAGAAGGTAAAGCGGTATTAACCGCTACTAAAGAGTTTAAAAAAAATAGTGAAATAGCAAAAGTTACCTACTTAGCTTCAACTGGTAAAGTTATTAGTAAAGGCGAAATGAATGGTAAATTGCGAATAGGCGAATGGATTTATTATCATAACAAAACAAAAAATATTTTAAGTAAAGATAATTATAACACCAAAGGCGAACTACATGGTGAACGTTTAGTCTACTATCCAGATGGTGTATTAGCTCAAAAAGAAATCTACCAAAACGATAAGTTGCATGGTCCTTCTTTAAGCTATTCAACAAAAGCAGTGCTTATAAAAGAGTATAATTACGTAAATGGCGAATTACATGGTCCTGCAAAAGTTTTCGACGAGAATGCATTAAAACTATTAGAAGGGCAATACCAAAACGGAAGAAAACATGGTATATGGAAATACTATAATGCCGGAAAATTTATCAAGGAAAAAGATTTTACAAGGCGTTCTAAAAACCCATATAAAAAGTAATAACTAATAGGTATAAAAAACAGAAGCTCCTTACAAGTAAGGAGCTCTTTTTTTAGGTAATCATTTTATGAATAAGCTATTAATCAATCTCTATGAAGAGGAATACCTAAATCTATATGCAATATATAATAAATAAACGAAATAAAAATGCATTTCATCGAATAGCAAGAAGTGAAAATGCTAATATTCTAAAAATCATTAACTTAACAAATACATTTTTTTTAATAAAAAAACAAAGTGTTTTTATTTGTAAATTTGCAGCATGAAAAGAGTAATAGTTGGACTTTCGGGAGGAGTAGATTCTAGTGTAGCAGCTTATTTGTTACAACAACAAGGATATGAGGTAATTGGGTTGTTTATGAAAAATTGGCACGACGATACCGTTACCATTTCTAACGAATGTCCTTGGTTAGACGATAGTAACGATGCCATGTTAGTTGCTAATAAATTAGGAATCCCCTTTCAAACTGTAGACCTAAGCGAGCAATATAAAGAGCGTATTGTAGACTATATGTTTCACGAATATGAAAATGGAAGAACCCCAAATCCAGATGTGCTTTGTAATCGCGAAATAAAATTCGATGTCTTTATGAAAATAGCTCTAGAATTAGGAGCAGATTATGTTGCTACTGGTCATTATTGTAAAAAAGGAGTTATAGAAAAAAACGGAGAAACTATATATCAATTATTAGCAGGAGCAGATTCAAATAAAGATCAATCTTATTTTTTGTGTCAACTATCACAAGCACAATTAGCAAAAGCATTGTTTCCTATAGGCGAACTTACCAAGCCAGAAGTTCGCGAAATAGCAGCTAAATTAAATTTAATAACTGCCGAGAAAAAAGATTCGCAAGGATTGTGTTTTATTGGTAAAGTAAAACTGCCAGATTTTTTACAGCAACAGTTACAACCTAAAGAAGGTGTAATAGTAGAAATTCCAGATAGTTACCCAGCATATCATGAGTCTATTCCAAGATTTGTAGATAAGCAATCCGAATTAGCTTACTTCTCTAAAAAAGCAAATTATTCTATTGCCGACGGTAAAGTAGTTGGTAAACATCAAGGAGCACATTATTTTACTAAAGGGCAACGTAAAGGCTTAGCAGTTGGTGGTACAGTAGAACCTTTATTTGTTATCGATACTAATGTAACCGATAATATTATCTACACAGGACAAGGAAAAAACCATCCAGGATTATACAAAAAGGTTCTTTTTGTAAAGCAAGACGAAGTACATTGGTTACGCGAAGACTTAGCTTTAAAACCAGAAGAGTCAATGCAAGTACTAGCTAGAATACGCTATCGTCAAGATTTAGAAAAAGCTACATTGTACCAAGTAGAATCTGGAATGTATGTTGCTTTCGAGCAAGCACAATCTGCTATAACCGAAGGGCAATTTGTTGCTTGGTATCTAGACGATGAACTTTTGGGTTCTGGTGTTATTTCATAAATTCCTACGAAGGCAGGAATCTCATAATTTATTACAATAACACTTTTCGTTTTATTATTTTTGATAATGAGACTACGAGCTTGGTAGAGAAGTTTCATTAAAATCATTTAAAATTTATTCAATGCAAAACAAAATTACTAAACTATTCAATATAAAACATCCAATTATTCAAGCAGGAATGATTTGGAATTCTGGCTGGAAACTAGCTTCGGCATCTAGTAATGCAGGAATATTAGGCCTTATAGGAGCAGGAAGTATGTATCCAGATGTTTTACGAGAACATATTCAAAAATGTAAAAAAGCAACCAACAATCCTTTTGGTGTAAATGTGCCAATGTTATATCCTAACTTGGAAGAGATAATGAATATTATTGTTGAAGAAGATGTAAAGATTGTTTTTACTTCTGCTGGAAACCCTAAAACTTGGACCAAATGGTTGCAAGAAAAAGGAATAACCGTTGTGCATGTAGTGAGTAGTGTAAAATTTGCACTAAAAGCGCAAGATGCAGGAGTAGATGCTATAGTTGCCGAAGGTTTTGAAGCTGGTGGACATAATGGTAGAGACGAAACCACTACGCTTACTTTAATACCAATGGTAAAAGAAAAATTACAAATACCATTAATTGCAGCAGGAGGAATAGCAACAGGACAAGCCATGTTAGCAGCAATGGTTTTAGGTGCAGATGCAGTGCAAGTAGGAAGTAGGTTTGTTGCAAGTGAAGAATCTTCAGCGCATCAAGCATTTAAAAAAATAGTTGTAGAAGCAAAAGAAGGAGATACACAACTTACTTTAAAAGAGTTAGCTCCAGTTAGATTAATAAAAAATAAGTTTTACAATGAATTGGAAGCATTATATAAAACTGCTCCAACTGTAGAACAACTTAAAGATTTGCTAGGAAGAGCAAGAGCAAAAAGAGGTATGTTTGAAGGCGATTTAGAAGATGGTGAATTAGAAATTGGACAAATTGCTGGACTTATTCACGATATAAAACCAACCGCACAAATTGTTGCAGATATGCTACAAGAATTTCAAGAAGCTAAAAAACTTGTTTCCGAATTATAAAATAAATTCGCATAACCAAAACCGAAGCAGTACTTTTGCCAAATGGTTTTAAGCAAATACACCAAAGAATTTAAATACAATTGGAAACTTGCAGCTCCTGTAATGTTGGGTATGCTTGGGCATACTTTTGTTAGTTTTGTAGATAATATCATGGTTGGCCAATTGGGTACAGCCGAGCTTGCAGCTGTTTCTTTAGGTAATAGTTTTATGTTTATTGCCATGTCTTTAGGAATCGGTTTTTCTACAGCAATAACTCCTTTAGTAGCAGAAGCAGACGCAGCAAACGATTTTGCACAAGGTAAATCGGCTTTTAAGCATGGTTTGTTTATGTGTATTGTTTTAGGTATTTCTCTTTTTCTACTTGTATTTTTTGCAAAACCTTTAATGTATTTCATGAAGCAACCCATTGAGGTTGTAGAATTAGCAATTCCATATTTAGATTTGGTAGCTTTTTCGCTAATTCCATTAATAGTTTTTCAGGCGATAAAACAGTTTAGCGATGGATTGTCCATGACGCGCTATCCTATGTATGCCACAATAGTTGCCAATATTGTAAATGTATTTTTAAACTATGTATTAATTTTTGGAAAATTAGGTTTCCCAGAATTTGGTATAATAGGAGCAGCATATGGTACTTTGGTATCTAGATTTATTATGGTTGGTTACTTATGGTGGTTGCTAAAAGGGAAAAAGAAATCGAAAGCATACGTTACCAACATTAAGCTTTTTGTTTTAGATAATAAAATGATTAATAAACTAATAAACTTAGGAGCTCCAAGTGCCATGCAAATGTTTTTTGAAGTAGCCATTTTTACAGCTGCAATTTGGTTAAGTGGTTTATTAGGTAAAAACCCACAAGCGGCAAACCAAATAGCATTAAATTTAAGTTCGATGACTTTTATGGTAGCAATGGGTTTAAGTGTTGCTTCTATGATTAGAGTTGGTAACCAAAAAGGATTACAAAATTATATTGAATTACGAAGAATTGCTTTTTCTATCTTTTTACTTGGAATACTATTGGCAGTATGTTTTGCAATTTTGTTTTTTGCATTTCATAACCAATTGCCTAAACTATATGTCGATTTTGACGATGCCAAAAACTTTATAGATAATACCGAAGTAATTTTAATAGCTTCTAAATTAATGATTGCTGCTGCTATTTTTCAAATAAGTGATAGTATACAAGTTGTAGTATTAGGCGCTTTACGTGGTCTGCAAGATGTTAAAATACCAACATTAATTACCTTTATTTCGTATTGGTTAGTAGGTTTTCCAATTAGTTGGTTCTTAGGAAAAGAAGAAGCTTATGCAAGTTTTGGTATTTGGTTAGGCTTACTAGCAGGATTAACAACTGCTGCAATTTTATTGTATATTCGATTTAATTATTTGACTAAAAAGCTGATTTCAACTAAACAACTAAACAACTAAACAACTAAACAACTAAACAACTAAAAACATAAAAATGGAACTTCCTAAATTTATACTTGGCGACAATACAGACCATCCAAACGCAATCTTTGTAATACATACAGAATTCCCTAGATTTATAATAAACTTAGAAGATGATGAGGTAGAATGGTTTGAAGATTTTGACCAACACGATCAAAAAGAATTAGAAACCGAAACCGAAAATTTAATAAAACTGGCCACCGATTTTTACGATAGAGAAGTAGCTCGTTATGAAGATTAATTGATCTGTCATTGCGAGGCGTTTTTTTGCGACGTGGCAATCTCATTATAATTTTTGTAAGATTTTATGTTAGACCAACTTATACAATACGATAAAGAATTACTATTATTTCTAAATAATTTAGGTTCTGAAACTTGGGATGGATTATGGCTGTTAATTACAAACAAGCTAACTTTTATTCCATTATATGCTGTATTGCTTTTTTTAATTTATAAAAAATTAGGTACAAAAACACTATTGTTAGCTATAGTTACTATTGCATTAATGATTACGTTTACCGACCAAATTACAAATGTTTTTAAGCATGGTTTCGAGCGTTTAAGACCTTGTAGACAAGAGGGTGTAATGGAGCATTTGCGTTTTATTGCAAAACGTTGTGGTAAATATGGTTTCTTTTCTGGGCATTCGTCAAACTCTATGGCAGCAGCAGTTTTTGCGGGACTTTTATTAAAGCCATATTATAAAAATCTTATTTTTATGCTTCTTTTTTGGAGCGCTTTTGTGGCTTATAGTAGAATTTATGTTGGTGTTCATTATCCAATTGATATTTTTTGTGGCATGACGTTTGGCGCTTTTTCTGGATATTTGTTTTATAAATTACTACTGTTTATTAAAAAGAAATATAAAATAGTATAAAGTTTTTTTTTAACAATAACCCGAATTACTTAGTGTAAGTATTAAAAAATATTTCAATTTTATTATTAGTAGTTTTAGTGTGAAACGATAACTGCATATATATTCTTTTAAAAAGCACACAACAGTTTTGCTAAAAAAAATGTTTCTTTGTAATATAAATTTATTAAATGAAAATATTAATAACTGGAGCAGCAGGTTTTATAGGTTCGCATACCGCAGAGCGATTAAGCGAATTAGGTCACGAAGTAATTGGTGTAGATAATTTTTCACCTTATTATAGTATTGATTTAAAAAAGCAAAACGAAAAAGCGCTTACTAATAAAGGGGTTTCTATAATTAATAAGGATTTACGAGACACCAATTTAGCATCGGTTTTACCTAAGGATATAAATTATATTTTTCATTTTGCTGCACAACCAGGAATTTCTAAAACTTCTACTTTTGAAGACTATTTTAGTAATAATATAATTGCTACAAAAAATGTAATAGATTATGCTTTAACCTTAAGCGATTTGGCATTGTTTGTCAATATTGGTACTTCTTCTATTTATGGTCTAGAAGCAACTTTTCCAGAAAATGTTGCACCAAAACCAGCATCGCATTATGGTGTTACAAAGCTTGCTGCAGAACAATTGGTTTTACAAAAAAGTAGAGAGCAGCATTTTAAGTCTTGCTCATTACGCTTGTACTCTGTAATTGGTCCAAGAGAGCGTCCCGAAAAAATGTATACCAAATTAATTGCATGTGCATTTAATAAAGAAACTTTCCCTTTATATGCTGGAAGTGCTACACATTTGCGTAGTTTTACTTATGTTGGCGATATTGTAGATGGTGTTGTAAGTGTAATTAGCAACGAAGCGAAAGTAGATGGTGAAATAATAAACCTAGGAACAGAAGTTGAACATACCACACAAGAAGGTATTGAAACTGTTGAAGCTGTAATTGGTAAATCTATTAAAATAGATAATGTTGCTGCAAGAGCAGGAGACCAACTGCGTACAAAAGCTAATATAGATAAAGCAAAATCCTTACTAAACTATAAACCTACTACAACTTTGTATGCAGGAGTTGCTGCACAAGTAAAATGGTATAAAGAAAATTTCTTGTAAACAGTTTTGGTTATTTGTTAAAAACGATAACCAATTCTTAAATGTAAATTTACAGCTACATCTGCTTCATTTAAAATAATTACATTTTCCTTTTTAAAGTAATGTATATAACCTACTCCTATACCTGCTTCGTAATTAAAATGCTTGCCTATAGGTCTGCGAATTCCCCAAGTAGGTACTATTGTTAAATCGCTAACTAATGTTATGTTTTTGTTATTACTTGCTAGAATAAGGTCTGGGTGGTAACTAGTTTTTAATGAAATAAAATTTCCGCTATTACCATCTATCCGCTTCTTTTTAGTACTTCTTTTACTTATATTATAATACCACCTAGGCTCTAGTGTTAGTACAGTTCCTAAAATATAATCGGTACTATTATTTCTTCCGTAAAGACCTACATCTGCACCAATTTCTGTTCGTAAAGCTATTTTGTTTGTTAGTTTGGCTTCATGGTGAATCCAAGCTCCTAAAATTCCAGTTTGAATTCCAAAAATCGATTTTTCAACACTAGCATCTTGAGCCTTTGCAATGTAGTTAAACAAGCAAAGGCTTATTAATAATAAAGTTTTTTTCATGGTTATTTTTTCGCAGCAGTTAATTCAGCAATCTTACAAATTACTTCTGTAGCTTTAAGCATACTTTCTACTGGAACATACTCATAACGACCATGAAAATTATGCCCTCCAGCAAAAATATTCGGACAAGGTAATCCCATGTAACTAAGTTGCGAGCCATCTGTACCACCACGAATTGCTTTAATAAGTGGTTTAATATTTAGTTGTTTCATGGCTTCTTCGGCAATATCTACAATATGCATTACAGGCTCTACCTTTTCTTTCATATTAAAGTACTGGTCTTTAATCTCTATAGTAATTACTTCTCTTTCGTATTGTTCATTTAAAGCATCTGTAATTTTTTGCATGACCTCTTTTCGCGCTTCAAAATGCTCTTTATCGTGATCTCTAATTATGTATTGAAGTTCGGTTTCTTCTACTTCTCCTTTAATAGAATACAAATGAAAAAAACCTTCGTAACCTTCGGTATGTTCTGGCGTTTCCATTCTTGGTAACGAGTTAATAAACTCTTGTGCGATGTACATAGAATTTATCATTTTTCCTTTTGCATAACCAGGATGTACAATTTTCCCTTTTACTTTTACAACAGCTCCAGCGGCATTAAAGTTTTCGTATTCTAGTTCTCCTATTTGGCTTCCATCCATGGTGTAAGCCCAATCTGCACCAAATTTTGCTACATCAAAATGATGTGCTCCACGACCAATTTCTTCGTCTGGTGTAAAACCAACTCGAATGGTTCCATGTTTAATTTCTGGATGCTGAATTAGGTATTCCATTGCCGAAATAATTTCGGTAATTCCAGCTTTATCATCTGCACCAAGTAAAGTGGTTCCGTCTGTTGTTATTAAGGTTTGCCCTTTGTAAAGTAGTAAGTCTTCAAAATAATCTGGCGAAAGTACAATGTCTTCTGCTTCATTAAGCATGATGTCTTTTCCGTCATAATTTTCAATTATTTGCGGATTTACATTTGCTCCTGTAAAATCTGGTGTAGTATCAAAATGCGCAATAAAACCAATAGTAGGCACTTCATGATCTACATTACTAGGCAAAGTTGCCATGATGTATGCTTTATCGTCTATAGTAACATCGTGCATACCAATTGCCTTTAACTCTTCTACTAAAGCATTTGCCAAATCCCATTGTTTTGCTGTACTTGGAGTTGTGTTGCTCTCTGGATCGGATTCTGTATCTACAGTTACGTAACTAACAAATCGTTTTATTATATCTTGTTTTGAAATCATATGTATTTCCTTTAAAAATAGGATTCTTATTAATGGTTAGTAAAATGCTAATAATTTGTAAAAATACGATTATTAAGTTTTTTAGCTTTTGAATTGCGCAATTTTTTATTTAGAATTACTTTTGCACAAACATTGTTTGATGTACAAAATTTTAATAAGACCAATATTCTTTCTTTTCGATCCCGAAAAAATTCACCATTTCACTTTTTCATTCATTCGTTTTGTTTGCAAAATACCAGGAATGGCTTACTTGTTTAAAAGTTTATATGCTATTGAAGATGCTAAACTAGAACGAAAACTTTTCGGTTTAACCTTTAAAAATCCTGTAGGATTGGCAGCTGGTTTCGATAAAAACGCAGTGCTTTATAACGAGTTAGCAAACTTCGGATTTGGTTTTATTGAAATAGGAACCGTTACACCAAAAGGGCAAGTTGGAAATCCTAAAAAACGATTGTTTCGTTTAAAAGACGACCAAGGAATTATTAATAAAATGGGTTTTAATAACGAAGGTCTTGCTACTGCTATTACACAATTAAAAAAGAATAAAGGCAAGGTTATTATTGGTGGAAACATTGGTAAAAACACACAAACCAAACCAGATGATTATACCAAAGATTACTTAGAATGCTTTAACGGTTTGCATCCTTTTGTAGATTATTTTGTGCTAAATGTAAGTTGCCCAAATGTTGGCAGTCATGCAAAATTAAACGATAAAGATTATTTATTAGAGTTGATTCATGCTGTTCAAAAAGCAAATAATACGTTTGAAACTCAAAAACCAATTCTACTAAAAATTGCTCCAGATTTAAACAATGGTCAGTTAGATGAGATTATTGCGCTAATTGCAGAAACCAAATTAGATGGTGTAATTGCTAGTAATACTTCTACAAATAGAAAGGGTTTAAAAGCTACCGAAGCACAACTAAACCAAATAGGTAATGGAGGATTAAGCGGAAAACCCATTACAGAAAAATCTACGCAAGTCATTAAATACTTAGCAGATACAAGTAATAAAGCGTTTCCAATAATTGGAGTTGGTGGAGTGCATTCTGCAACAGATGCACTAGAAAAAATAGCAGCAGGAGCAGACTTGGTACAAATTTATACAGGGTTTATTTACGAAGGTCCTTCGCTTATTAAAAAAATTAATAAAGCTATTTTAAATTCGTAATTCATGAATTACGAAATTCTTTTTTCGTTTGTTGTTGCAACTTCGGCATTAGCTTGTTCGCCAGGACCAGACAATATTTATGTGCTAATGCAAAGTATTACCAATGGTAAACAATATGGATTAGCAACAGTGGCAGGATTAATTTCAGGCTGTATTATACATACTACTTTGGTTGCTTTTGGTGTTTCTGCCATTATAAAAGAAAACGATAGCTTGTATTTTGCCATTAAACTTTTTGGTGCTTTGTATTTGTTTTATTTAGCATATAAAGTGTTTAAAGGCGATTCTAGAATAATGTTAAGCAATACCAATGCGCCTAAAAAAAGCTTGATACAATTGTTTAAACAAGGATTTATAATGAATGTTTTAAACCCTAAAGTATCTATTTTCTTTTTGGCTTTTTTTCCAGGATTTTTGTTTAGTTCTACCTTAAGTTCTGTAATACAATTTTACGTATTGGGCTTTTTGTTTATGGCAGTTTCTTTAGTTATATTTTCTGCAATCGCTATTTTAGCAGGAAGTATTTCTAATTATATTAAGCAAAACGATAAAGTAGGAATTGTATTAAAATGGTTACAAATTATAGTTTTTGTAGGTATTGCAATTTTTATATTATTTTCTGAAAAATAGTCTTATTTTTACAGCATGTCTAAACTAGTAAAAGTTATTGAATGTCCTAGAGATGCTATGCAAGGTATCAAGCAATTTATACCAACAGCGCAAAAGGTACAGTATATTCAGTCGCTTTTAAGAGTAGGATTTGATACCATTGACTTCGGAAGTTTTGTATCTCCAAAAGCAATTCCGCAAATGGTAGATACTGCAGCAGTATTAGCGCAATTAGATTTAAGTAAAACTACTAGTAAGTTATTGGCTATTGTAGCAAATCTTCGTGGAGCTGAAGCTGCTTGCCAACATCCAGAAATAGATTATTTAGGCTATCCTTTTTCTATTTCTGAAAACTTTCAAATGCGAAACACACATAAAACCATAGCACAATCGGTTTTAATTTTACAAGATATATTAGAGCTTGCTCACAAACATGGTAAACAAGTTGTGGTTTATATTTCTATGGGATTTGGAAACCCTTATGGCGATCCTTGGAATGTAGATATAGTAGGAGAGTGGACAGAACGCTTGAGCAAAATGGGTGTTAAAATACTTTCGTTAAGCGATACTGTTGGTACCTCAAACCCAGAAAATATTGATTATTTGTTTTCTAATTTAATTCCGCAGTATAGCGAAATTGAATTTGGTGCACATTTACATACCACGCCTTCTTCTTGGTTCGAAAAAGTAGATGCTGCTTACAAAGCTGGTTGCAGACGCTTTGATGGCGCAATACAAGGTTTTGGTGGTTGCCCAATGGCAAAAGACGAGCTTACAGGTAATATGCCAACCGAGAAAGTATTCTCGTATTTAACTACAAAAAAAGCACACGATTTAAATGCCATGTCTTTTGAAAGTAGTTATAACGAAGCGACTAAAATATTCACGAAGTATCACTAATTATTTTTTAAAATATTAGTTATTTAAAATCTCGTTGCCTTTTTGCTTCAAATATTAATATTCCAGCAGCTACCGAAACGTTCATAGAATCTATTTCACCTTGCATTGGTATTATTATGTTTTGTGTAGTGTTTTCTAACCATTCGTTACTTAAACCAGTAGCTTCGGTTCCAACAACAATAGCAGTAGGTTTTGTAAAATCTTGCAAGTTGTAATTTGCACTTGCCTGTAAAGCGGCTCCATAAATATGAATGTTATTTTCTTTTAAAAAAGTAATAATTTCTGTTGTGCTACCTGTTGCAATGGTGTTTGTAAAAACACAACCAACACTAGAGCGTATTATGTTTGGATTATATAAATCGGTTTTTGGGTTTGCTAAAAAAACAGCGTCTACATTTGCTGCATCTGCAGTACGTAACAAAGCACCAATATTTCCCGGTTTTTCTGGTGCTTCAGCAACTAATATTAAAGGGTTTTTATTTTTAAATGAAATATTATTTAAAGAAAAATCTTTTGTTTTGGCAATTGCAAGTACACCTTCGGTGGTTTCTCGATGTGCTAGTTTCTTATAGATTTCTTTAGTGATTTTT
>JBMZDY010000036.1:0-11886 GCA_049614585.1 Oceanihabitans sp. | reverse complement strand
TTAAAGATGAAATTATACATACCGATATAAATACATTAACGCCTGTAGAAGCATTAATGAAGCTCAATGAAATTAAAAGAATGCTGACGGCTAAAAAGGAAGACTAATTTTTTTATTTATTTTTAAAAAAGACTTTGGTATTCTCATAAAAGTTTTAAATTTGCAACCGCTATTAATAGCATGTTCTTTTAATACTGCGAAAGTAGCTCAGGGGTAGAGCATCACCTTGCCAAGGTGGGGGTCGCGGGTTCAAATCCCGTCTTTCGCTCTGAGACTTTCTTAAAATATACCAATGCTGAAGTGGTGGAATTGGTAGACACGTTGGACTTAAAATCCAATGTCCATTAGGACGTACGGGTTCAAGTCCCGTCTTCAGTACAGCGAAAAGCCGAAACGAAAGTTTCGGCTTTTTTAGTTTTTACTGTTTTGTGAAACTTAAGCGATAATTTATTCAGGAAAACCATTAAAGGTTATTGTTTCTAGTTCATTGTTTTTATTTTCGAAAACAATAAAAACTTTAAGCGCTTGGTGTGATTTTAAAAAGGCTTCCGTTTTTGCTAATCCCATTGCTTGAAAAGCTGTAGCATATGCATCTGCTGTCATGCAATCTTTTGCAAGTACCGAAACACTTAATATATTAGATTTACTTGGGTATCCTGTTTTTGCATTGATAATATGTGCATAGCGATTGCCGCTTTCGTCTATTTTAAATTTTCTATAAGTTCCAGATGTAGCCATGGCATTTTCCGATATGGAAAAAGATTTTAAAACAGACTGTGTACCGTTAAAATTTGGCTTGTCTATACCAACAGTCCAAGCAGATTGTTTTTCTGTGTTGATTCCTTTTACTCGAATTTCACCACCAATTTCAACTACATAATTGGCTACAGATTGACGTTCTAAAAAATTAGCAATTACATCTACAGCATATCCCTTTGCTATTGCATTAAAATCTATAAACGTGCCTTTTGGTTTTAATATATTTGTATTAGAAGCTGTTATTTTAGAAAAACCTACAAACTGCATTAAACTATCTATTTTTAAACTGTCTAATTGTGCTATTTTTTTTTCAGGACCAAAGCCAAAAGCATTTACTATGGTACCTATAGTTGGATCGAAAACCCCATTGGTTTCTTGGTGTATTTTTTTTGAAGTATTAAATACAGTTATAAAATGAGAGTCTACTTCACTAATTTCGTTTCGGTTTAATTTCGAAATAATAGAATTTGCTTGATAAGTAGACATCGATTTGTTTATTACATAAAATAAACTATCGAATTGTTTTTGGTAATTGGTATCTAAATCATAAATAATAGAATAACTAGTGCCGAAAATAGCACCAGATAATTTAGTGTTTTTTGGTTCTGATTTACAAGAAATTATTAAGGTTATTGTAACCGTTAATACTATTAAATTCTTTAAAAAAGTATAAGTATTTTTTTCTTTTAAAAGTAGTTTCACTGTACGTTTTATTATTTAGAAAATTAGTTGAGGTTTGGTTCAATTACTTGTATACCATTGTACTCTATAAGGTATTCTTTATTTAAATAAATAGGTAAATCTTCACCTTCTGGATTTCCTAAGCCAACGCCTGCATACAATACTTTTGCATCTTTTTCAAAAGCATGTTTTTTAAAGGTTTCCATCCATATTACATCGTAATTGTTTGGGTTTTCTGGTAGTATTACGGCACGAACAATTACAAAAAAATATTGGCTGTTTTTATCGATGCAAACAAACTGAGGATGCTTTTTTAATTTACTATTTATAGCTACAAACTCAAAACCGCGTTGTTCTAAATCTTTTCCAACATGGTTCATTGCTAAATTGTGTAATTCTTGTTTTGATAGCGGCTTATTCATACCACAAAAATACTATAAATGTTTTAGTGTTGCTGCCATTTTTAAATCTATTCGATAAATCTAATTGCAACAAAATTATATTCATTTTTTAAAACTATGCATTTTGAATACAAAGCGTTTTTATTGCAATTTATTAGTAATTACATTTTTTTTTCATTTAGAAAAATTAAGGAAACAAGCGGTTATTATTGTAAAAAGATAAAAATTTAGAATAAATAAATTGCACTTATTGAGCTAATAGTCAGAAGGTTAGGTGTTATGCTGTAAAAAATTATTATCTTTATGCTAATATGCAACAGGTAGAACAAATAGCATTACAAAATATTAAATCCCGTTTAACGGAAGCAATATTAGCAAATAACGAATTGGTATTAAAGTCTATTTATAAAGCAAATTATTTTAAAGTAGAAAGCTATATTTTAAAAAATAGCGGAACTAAAACCCAAGCGAAAGATATTTTTCAAGAAGCATTTATTACCGTTTGGAATAATGTAAAAAGTGGAAAATTTAAAGCAAAAAGTAGATCGTCTATAAACGGGTATTTGTATTCGATATCCAGAAATAAGTGGTTAGATTTTTTACGCTCGAAACACTTTAAAAAAACAATAGTAGCTTCAAAAATAAACCAGTTTGAAGCTTTAGGGGCAACAATACAGGAACAAGAAGAATATATATTAAAAGAACAGCAACTAGAGTGTATAATGCAAGCTTTTAAACACTTAGGGGTTACCTGTAAATCGGTATTAATAAAATTTTATTTTGAAAAAAAATCCATGCAAACTATTGCAGAAGAATTGCAATTAGACGAAGCATCTACAAGAAATAAAAAATATAGATGCATGCAAAAACTAAAAGAGATTACCTTAAAAACTAAAAAACTAAATTGCGATTAACAATTTAAAAACAGTAAAAATCTACTTGTTAATTAGTTGTATCTCTTTTATAAAAAAGGTGACTACCTAAAAAAGGTAGTCACCAGCTACTAAACAATAATTAGAAACGAAAACTATTACTGTTTAATTAATTGTTTTACAATAGTTCCTCTTTTTGAAGCTATTTTAACAAAGTAAATTCCGCTTGCGTAATCGCTAAAGTCTATAATTTTAACTACAGACATATTTTTTAAATTAATACGTTGTATTATAGCGCCACTTACATCTATTATTTCAGCAAAAGTTAGACTAATATTACTATTGTTTTTAAGTGTTACATTATTGGTAACAGGGTTTGGAAATAGCATAATATTATTCTTAGTAATATGTTGGTCGTCTACACCAAGTGTTTCCTCTACAGTAAGTTTAAAAGTACATTCTGCATAGTTGCCAGCATCGTCTGTAACTTCAATTCTAATTATATGGCTTCCTACACCTAGAACGGTACCAGGTATTGGTGTTTGAACGCGATCTAAGTCATCGTCACAATTATCATCTGCAACAACGCCATTTTGAAAGTAATTAGGAACTGTATAATTTCCGCCAGGAACACTAACGGTTAGATCATCTGGGCAAACCAGCTCCGGAGGTGTTGTGTCTGTTAGTGTTACAGTAGCTGGGGCAGAATGGCTAAGACCACCTTGATCTGTAACGGTTAAAATAACTGTGTTTGGCCCTAAATTGTCGCAGGTAAAACTAGTAATATCTAAGCTCATACTAGCAACCGTACAATTGTCGGTAGAGCCATTGTTAATGTCGTTTGCAGTAATGCTAGCGTCTCCATTTGCATCTAGTGGAACCGTTATATTTTGTGTTATTGCTGCAGGAGCAATTGCGTCTTCTACAGTAACGGTTGCTGTTTCGGAATTGCTAAGTCCACCTTGATCTGTAACCGTTAAAGTAACGGTGTTTGATCCTAAATTAGCGCAGGTAAAACTAGTAACATCTAAGCTCATACTTGCAATTGTACAATTATCGCTAGAGCCATTGTTAATGTCGTTTGCTGTAATACTTGCGTTCCCATTAGCATCTAGTTGCACGGTTTGGTTTTGTGTAACTACAGTTGGCGCAATTGCATCTTCAACAGTAACGGTTGCTGTATCGGAATTGCTAAGTCCACCTTGGTCTGTAACGGTTAAGGTTACTGTATTTGGTCCTAAATTTGCGCAGGTAAAACTAGTAATATCTAAGCTTATACTTGCAACTGTACAATTATCGCTAGAGCCATTATCGATATCGTTTGCAGTAATACTTGCGTTACCATTAGCATCTAGTTGCACGGTTTGGTTTTGGGTAACTACAGTAGGTGCAATTGCATCTTCTACAGTAACGGTTGCGGTTTCGGTATCGTTAAGTCCACCTTGATCTGTAACGGTTAAGATTACTGTATTTGGCCCTAAGTTTGCGCAAGTAAAACTAGTAATATCTAAGCTCATACCTGCAACCGTACAATTATCGCTAGAGCCATTATCAATATCGTTTGCAGTAATAGATGCATTTCCATCTGTATCTAATTGCACGGTTTGGTTTTGAGTAACTGCAGTTGGTGCTATTGCATCTTCTACGGTTACGGTTGCGGTTTCGGTATTGCTAAGCCCACCTTGGTCTGTAACGGTTAAGGTTACTGTATTTGTCCCTAAGTTTGCGCAAGTAAAACTAGTAATATCTAAGCTCATACTTGCAACCGTACAATTATCGCTAGAGCCATTGTTGATATCGTTTATAGTTATAGATGCATTTCCATTAGCATCTAATTGCACGGTTTGGTTTTGGGTAACTACAGTTGGTACAATAGCATCTTCTACAGTTACTACTGCTGTTGCATCTGCGGTTAATCCTGCTTCGTCTGTAACGGTTAAGGTTACTGTATTTGGACCTAAATTAGCACAAGTAAAACTGGTTATATCTAAAGCTAAGATTAAGTTTTCTGGTAGCGTACAATTGTCTGACGAACCATTATTAACTTCTTCAGCAGTAATTGTAGCATTTCCAGAAGCATCTAATTGTGCAGTAATATTTTGAGTTACTGCTACTGGAGGAATTACATCTCGTTTATCGGAAATGGTTAACAGCACCGAATTGTCGCTAGGATAGGAAACATCGAACGTAAATTGTTTACAACCAAAGTCTGCATAAGTAGGAGAGACTAGGTTTTTTGTGCTTATGGTTCCAGTAGTTGTAGCAATAATAAAAGAATCGCCAATAGAAGCATCAAAACCTAGTGTTACATTAACGGCACCTTCCAAAACAACATTGGTACCAGTAATCGCTAATACGTCGTATTCGGTATCTGCTACTAAGCCATTTAATTCTACATCTAAAATAGTATTTGATGTGGATGTGTAATTTCCTATTGCCGTTAATATACCAGGGGAACTACCAGGAGCTATAATACCATTATTGGTGAAATTTGCTGCAGTTGGTAAGTTTATACTTGCAACACCTTTCATTATGCTATTAGCTTGATGGTCTAAAGTACTTGAGAAGTTTAATATTCCAGAACCTGCTTCAATTATTCCCGTGTTTGTAACTTCTACACTTATATTTACTTGATCTGTAATTAAGGGTAAGGATGTTTTTAATAAACCAGCATTATTTAGGTTTCTAGGAGCAGATCCACTACCAGTTAATCCAGAGTTGTTACCAAGAAAATCTATAACGCCAGTTGCTGTATTTGTAAGAGTTGCATTTGTAGTTATAAATAAATCACCAGTACTAGTAAAATGGATGTTTCCGTTATTTATTAAGGTTGAAGCTTCATATAAATAAGCATTAGAACCCTGTTTATTAATTATACTTTCGTTAACTAATGTACCACCACCAGATAAATTACCAGTTAATAAATTAATAGTTTTATTTCCGGTGAAGTTAAAAATTGCTGTATTAGGTGTAATAACATTTAATTTGTTATGCCAATTTATGCTTCCTATTAAATTTCCTTCTAATGTTCCCGAAGCGGTAATGGAATTAGTCCAATCTAATGTTCCATTAGCAAATACATTATAAGTACCATTAGTAAGTTCTATACCATTTACTACTGAATTATTTAAATTTAAGATCCCATTTTCAACTTGTATCGTTCCGTCATTATTTTTTAATTCTAAACTAATTGTAGCTACATCTGTTATATTGGGAAAGGAGGTTTTTATTAGGCCAGTATTATTAACTATTCTTGGTGCAGCTCCAGTTCCAGTTAAACCAGAGTTACTTACTTGAAAGTCTAATACACCTGTACTAGAATTATTTAAAATGGAATTGGTTGCGATATATAAATCGCCAGTACTAATAAAGTTAATTTTATTATTATTTGTTAGAACAGAATCGTCATATAAATAAACATTAGAGGTATTAACTTTTAGAATATTATTATTTATTAAAGTACCTCCGTTTCGTAAATTACCAGCCGCCCAATTTATTACTTGGTTTCCTGTAAAATTAAATGTGGCTATATTTGGGTTATTAATTCTAACAGTACTTCGCCAAACAATTTCTCCTATTAAATTTCCAGTTAAATTTCCTGAGAGTGTAATGCTATTGTCCCATTCTAAAGCTGCATTAGCAAAAACATTATAAATACCATTTGTTAATTCTATACCATTTACTAAACTGTTATTTAAGTTTAATATTCCAGATTCGACTTGAATAGTACCATTGTTGTTTTTTAATTCTATATAAATTGATGCTTGATCGGTAGGCAATGGAAAAGAAGTTTTTATGAGTCCTGAATTGTTTAAAATTCTAGGAGCAGCACCACTACCTGAAATTCCAGAATTATTAATTTGAAAATCTATAATTCCAGTTGCAGTATTGTTTATGATGCTTCCTGTACTTATATAAATATCTGCAGTATCCTTAAAATTTATATTTCCATTATTGGTTAAAGTAGTAGTATTATATAAATATACATTAGATGTTTGTAAATTTATGGTATTGTTATTAATAAGTGTGCCACCACCAGTTAAATTTCCCGAAACCCAACTTATCTCTTGGTTTCCTGTAAAATTAAATATTACGGTATTAGGGTTGTTAATACGAACTGCATTACGCCAAACAATTTCACCTATAAGATTTCCAGTTAAAGTCCCTATCAATGTTACTGCGCTATCCCAATCTAGGGCTGCATTTGCAAATACATTATATGTGCCATCTGTTAATTCTATTCCATCTACAGCAGAATTGTTTAAATTTAATACTCCTTTTTCTACTTGAATTACACCATTAAGGTTTTTTAATTCTATACTTATAGTTGCTTGATCGGTATCTAAAGGTAAGTTTGTTTTTAGTAAACCATAGTTGTTAAGAGTTCTAGGAGCAGCTCCAGAACCAACAATGCCACTGTTGTTAGCTTGTATATCTATAACACCTGTAGCCATATTGTTTATTACACTACCAGTTGCTATGTAGATATCGCCTGTGCCTAACATATTAATGGTTCCATAATTGGTAATAGTAGAAGCTTCGTAAATAATAATATTAGAATTTGAAGTGTTAATTATTCCATTGTTGGTTAAGGTGCTTCCGCTTCCGTATATGTTTCCATTATTACATATCATTGTAGCTCCTAGTTCAATTATAGAAGGGTCTGTAAAATATAAGGCTGAAGATTTTGTAACAATTGCTGTTCCTTGAATAGTAATAGATTTTACATTAGCAGTAGAGTTCATTAATACAGAAGATCCTGTAGGTATAATAACATCGTCTGTTATTGTAGGAACTAAATTAGTGTCCCAGTTATCTGTATTGTTCCAGTTTTCGTTTACTCCACCACCAGTCCATGTGGTTTGTGCTATTGTTACTGTGCTAAATAGTAACAATAGATAGAGTAGTAAATTTCGTTTCATAATAATAGTTTTATTGATTAATATACTATTACATCGAAACGAATTTAAAATGTGAGCACTATAATGGGATGGATTTTATTTAAACCGAACAAATTTTGAATTTTGAAACGTATAATTTGAAACTGGAATAGCAGTATTTTTTTGAAGTTGATACCAAGGAGAGATATTTGTGTCTTCTAAATTTTTAACCAGATGAACGCTTTGTGCAGGCGTATTCCCTTGAAACAATAAAAATATTTTTTCACCATTTTTATTTATGGCTTCATCGCAAATTATTACAATATGTCCTGGGGAACCTCCTTTTATTAGCATGTCTCCAACTTTAAGATTACTTATTGTGTTTATTTTTGGCAATTCATTATATAAAGACAGGGTTCCAGAATACATGTAAACAAGATTTAAATACTTATAAAAATTAGACTTCGAATAATTCGCTGGCTTTGTTTTTTTAAAACGTACTTGGTTTCCTTTTATTATTGGTCTGTAACCTGCTGCATATTGTAGCCAAGAACAATAATGGCCGCTTGTAAAATTAAAACCTATTTTTTCTTTTTTATTGCTATCCCAAAGGTATTCACTACGAACGCGAATTAAAGCATCTGTGCATTGCTGTAAACCATTTTTTGGAACCGGTATATCTAATATGCCTATATGTCCATCTTGCCAGTAATATTCGGTATTATCGTAGTTAATTATTTTACTGCCAAACGGCTTGAGCTTGTAATTTTGAAGGTAATTTTCAAAACTCCCTTTTGGGTAAAGTACTCGTTTAAAACCTTCGGGAGTATTTACTCTAGTGTGTATGGTTAAGCTGTCTTTATTAATAAGGCTTATAGGCTTAATTATGCTAATTGCCGTTTTAATCTCTTTTTTTAAAGGTATTGCTAAATATATTAAACAAGAGGCTATACCTAAGGATAAACATAATACTACTATCTTTTTCATGTTTCTAGAACGAAAAAACCCAATACTTTCGTATTGGGTTTTAAACTTTTTATAGTTTGTAATACTATGTATTTACAAATTATTTAACTACTAATTTTTTAGTAACTTTTTGTTTACCACTTTCTATTTGAATTAAATATAATCCAGTAGTAATAGCATCTAAATTAATTGTTTTGTTAAATAATGCACTGTTATTATCGTATGTATTCGTAAATACTTTTCTACCTCTAACATCGTATAAAGTAATTTGTACATCGTTAGCAGCTTTTAACTGTATTGTTACCGCATTGTTAGCTGGATTTGGATACATGTTAAATGCTTCAAATACATTATCGTCTATGCTTAATTGTGCGTTTATTGGTCCAAAATAGAATAACCCATTTGCTCCTGTAAAGCTACCAGAAAGTGTTTTGTCTGTACCGTAGTTACCAAGAGAAGCAGCAGTGCTTTCTTCAACAATACCGTTTACCATTCTAAATATATATAAGTCTGCACGATTTTTTCCTGTTGCAGCTTCCCATCCAGCAATTTCTGCTTCGGTTACATAAAAAGTACTCATTACATCTCCAGAAGTATTTGGTGTATCTGTAGTTACTGTAAATACTTTGTCCATAACATATTCTGCAGGTAATGGATTTTGGAATAATTGCGCTCCAGTTCCAGCACGAGATACAGAAACATCTGCACAACCATAATCGAAAGAATCGTTATTGGTAATTTTTGCCATAATGCTGTTATCTGCACTATCGTAAGCATAAGCTGTACCCATACCATTTAAATCCATTTGTGCTGAGGTTGCTGTATTTACAGCAGTTTGTACAGCACTTACTACATTAGTAGTAACCGATACGTCGTCTAACATAAATACAAATTCATCGTTAGATACTACATGGAATACTAAGTGTACGTCACTACCATCGAAAGAAGATGGAATTGCTAAAGAATACTCTGCCCATTCTAGTGTTGGTTGTATGTAAGGTAAAGCTGTTAAGTATGTAATTCCTGTGCCATCATTTACATTAGAAATACCTACTCTATAGCGTTCTCCACCATTATAATGATCGGTTAATCCTTTTGCCCAATACGTAATTGTGCTTCCGGTTCCGTTAAGCGTTATAGCAGGAGAAAATATAATATCGTTATTTAATGGTGTTCCACTAACACTACCGTTCGAGTTAAAGCAGTAATACCCTTTTGCACCACTATGCGAATCCCAAGCTGTTCCAGCCGAAGAAGGCGTTGTAGCACTTGCATTATATACCATAAAAGTACCTGTATAGTTTTCGTTAGGGAAAGTATAATTGTCTGATCCCCAAGTAGCATCACCATCACCATCTATCATTGTCCATCCACCTACATTTCCAATTGCGAAATCGGCATAAGCTTCAAATCCATCATCAAAAATAGTTGCTAACGAAGTTCCTCCAGGAGCAGCATCGTCATTTGTTAATGTAACCGTTAAAGTTTCGTTTCCATTACTTGCTAATTCGGCATCACCACCATTAGCATTTAAAGTCATATTAATAATAATAGTTTCATCGCCTTCTTCAAAACCATCTTGGTTTATTCTTAAAGTTAAGGTTTGACTATCTGTTGCACCAGAAGCAAAAGTTACTGAAGGTGTTATAATTTGGTAATCTTCGTTGTTTGTTGCACTTCCAGATGGTGTAAAAGTAACCATTGCATTAGCAGAAGCTCCCATACCAATTACCACAGGAATATCGATATCTCTTGTTGTACAATCTGTACCTTCCATTTCGTTTACTGTAGGAGTAGAGAAAGAAATAGCAGGAGAAGTATTACCAGTTGTAGAGGTAACTAAATCGCCAAAACCATCTGCATTATCGATAACAGTTAACATTCTTCCTACTTGGTCGAATGTAAATATATTCATACATGCATCGTAGCTATAATCCATATAGTTTTCTACCATATCGTCTACGCCATCGCATGTTGTAGTATTAGGGCAGCCACCACTAGCACCTTGTTGTGTTGGTGTATCTGCACAATAATCGTTACCGCAATTAGCATCTCCCCAAATGTGGAATAAACCAATCCAGTGTCCCATTTCATGAGTAAGTGTACGACCTAAGTTGTATGGTGCACCTCCTGGATAAGGAGTAGCAACAGAACCTATAGATGAAGTTAAACATACAACACCATCGGTTTGAGCAGAACCACCATTTGCTGGCATTCCTGGTAAAGTTGAGTTTGTAGGAAACTGTGCATATCCTAATAAACCACCAGATAAGTCTGCTACCCAAATGTTAGCGTATTGGCTTCTGTCCCAAATGGTAGCTTGTTTAATACCACCGTTCATGGTTCCTTGCGATTGTGTTCCAGCATATCCATATTGTCTATCAATTCCTGGTTCTGCTAAAGGAACTCCATTTGGATCTACTTGTGCAGGAATAAAATTAATTTCTGCAGAATGTGCAGGACCAGCTGGATAAGTAGCATATGGCGTTCCAGCCATATTATTAAAATCTAAATTAAGTTGGTCTATTTGTGCATTAATATATTGTGCGTCTATATCGTTAGCATCACCAGCACTTCCAGTTATTACGTGAAATATAATTGGGATATTATAAACAACTCTACTTGTAGAACCGTTTTGTATATCTTGAATCATTTGTGCCTTTTTTTCTTCAACTAATGGAGCTAACCAGTTTTCGAATTCTTCTAGAGATTGCACATCTGGGTTGCTTTGCATTAGTAATTCGTGTGCTTCCATAGATGCACAACGTACAACACCATTCTCGTCGAAAAAGCGTTGGTTCTCTTCGTTTAAAACTAAAGGTTGATTTTGATTTGTACTTTGCGGAATTGCAGATTTTGATTGCGCTTGAAAGCTATAAGAGGCAAAAAAAATACACAAAGCCAAAGCAATTTTTAAGTTGTTTTGTTTCATGGTTTTTATTATTAAGTATAAGAAAGCTCGAATATAACAAAAACCATAGGATTACTAAAAATATAATGCGTAATTTTTATGTAAAAATATTAGCGATGTAACAGTAGAGGTGTGGAAAATTACGAATGTATTAAAAAACGCGTATAAATTTTGAGTAATTATTAATTTAATATTGGGTAAGAATTAGACAGAAATTAATTGCTAGCAACCGATTTGTTAAGCTGTTTATTTGTTTTTTAAACTATTTAAAAAATCTTGCCTTCGGTTTCTAGATACAGGTATTTTGTGGTTTTCGGTTAGTATAATATAGCCTTCGTTTAAGTATTTTTCGATATAATTTAAATTTATTAAATAAGATTTGTGTACTAGGTAGAAATTATTTTGATCTAATAATT
>JBMZDY010000035.1:0-11962 GCA_049614585.1 Oceanihabitans sp. | reverse complement strand
CTATTTCTTGTTTTGGACTAGTAACTTGGATGTTACCAGAAACCATGAAAATGGAATTTTTTGGCGAAGGATTACAAGAAATTTCGTCGATGCGAGTATTTTATGCTACACTTGTAGGATTGGTTGTAGGTGGTGTAATTTCTGCTGTAACCGAATACTATACAGGTTTAGGGAAATCGCCAATTTTAAAAATTGTACAACAGTCTAGTACAGGAGCAGGAACCAACATTATTGCTGGTTTAGCTACAGGAATGATTTCTACATTCCCATCGGTATTATTATTTGCTGGAGCAATTTGGGCTTCGTATGCATTTGCAGGATTTTATGGTGTAGCATTAGCTGCTTCTGCAATGATGGCAACTACTGCTATGCAATTAGCAATTGATGCTTTCGGACCAATTTCAGACAACGCTGGTGGTATTGCAGAAATGAGTGAGCAAGAACCTATTGTTCGCGAACGTACCGATATTTTAGACTCGGTTGGTAATACAACTGCTGCAACAGGAAAAGGTTTTGCAATCGCTTCTGCAGCATTAACCTCTTTAGCGCTTTTTGCTGCTTATGTAACCTTTACAGGAATTGACGGTATTAATATTTTTAAAGCGCCAGTTTTAGCAATGTTATTTGTTGGTGGTATGGTACCAGTAGTATTCTCTGCTTTAGCAATGAATGCGGTAGGTAAAGCTGCCATGGAAATGGTACAAGAAGTACGTAGACAATTTAAAGTTATTCCTGGAATTATGGAAGGAACTGGAAAGCCAGAATACGATAAGTGTGTGGCTATTTCTACACAAGCGTCTTTAAAAGAAATGATGTTACCTGGTTTATTAACTATAGGTTTCCCATTAATTATAGCTTTTGTTCCTTTATTATTTGGAATGGAAAAATTAGCAATCGCCGAAATGTTAGGTGGTTATATGGCTGGTGTTACTGTTTCTGGTGTGCTTTGGGCAATCTTCCAGAATAATGCTGGTGGTGCTTGGGATAATGCTAAAAAATCTTTTGAAGCAGGAGTAGAGATTAATGGAGAAATGACCTATAAAGGTTCCGATGCACATAAAGCTGCTGTAACTGGAGATACCGTTGGTGATCCTTTTAAAGATACTTCTGGTCCTTCTATGAATATCTTAATTAAACTTACTTGTTTAATAGGATTAGTAATTGCTCCTATTTTAGGTGGCCATAGTGAAGATGCTCATGCCATAAACGAAGAAGTAAATGTTTGGGTAGACGATAATGGTGTAGAACATAAAGTTGTTAACGGAAAAGAAATGCATTTTTCTGCAGAAGAGAAATCTATTGAAAAACGTGTAGAAGTTAATATGACTAAAAACGATGACGATACCGTAAAAGCAATCGTTACTACAACAACTGCCGAAAACGGAGCTGAAACAGTAAAAGAAGAAGTTTTTGAAGGAACGGAAGCAGATGTAAAAGCAAAAATAGATGCAATGAATGCTACATCTAAAGATGTTAAAGTAAAAGTTGAAAAAATTGTAGAAGAGGTTAAAGAAGAAATTACAAAGTAATTTAACCACTTTATATAAAACTAAAAAACCACGCAATTGCGTGGTTTTTTTATGTGTTAGGTTTTTGGTTTAAAACAATCCGTTTATTTCGGCATCAATTTTATTTAGTATAAAACCTAAATCTTCTGGCTTGTCTACAAAATCTAAATTATCGACATCTATTATTAAAAGGTTTCCTTTGTCGTACCCAGAAATCCATGCTTCGTAACGTTCGTTTAACCTGCTTAAATAATCGATACTAATGGTGTTTTCGTAATCGCGACCACGTTTGTGTATTTGTGCAACCAAATTAGAAATAGAACTACGTAAATAAATTAATAAATCTGGACCTTCTACAAAGCTTTCCATAAGCTGAAAAAGAGAAGAGTAATTCTCATAGTCTCTATTGGTCATTAAGCCCATTGCATGTAAGTTAGGTGCAAAAATATGTGCATCTTCATAAATGGTTCGGTCTTGAATAATATCTTTTCCGCTTTCGCGAATTTGGGCAACTTGACGAAACCTACTATTTAAAAAATAGACTTGTAGGTTGAAACTCCAACGTTCCATTTGGTTGTAAAAATCGTCTAAGTATGGATTGTCAACTACATCTTCTAGTTGTGCTTCCCATTTGTAATGTTTGGCAAGTAATTTTGTAAGTGTGGTTTTACCAGCACCAATGTTTCCTGCTATAGCAACATGCATATGTTATTGTATTTTTAATTGGAATTTTAAAAGCTTATTAGCTGCGTAAATATACAAGGTTTCGTTGGTTAGTAAAAACTGTTTTATTAACAATTCTGGTATATTAATTTTTGTAAAGTTTGTACTACCTTTTTGTAAAAAATAAAGGCTGTTTTCTTTTTGGGCAATTAGGTTTCCATTGCTTTCTATAAGTTTAGTATAACCATTATTTTCTATTTTTTGAATAAGGCTTCCAAAGTAATTAAATTGGTATAAATATTTTGTGGTAAGTAACCAGCAAAAATTATAATTGCTTTTAAGATCTAGAATTTGCGATGGTATTGGTAGCGTATTTGCTCTTGTATTATTGTTTTTATAATCGTAAAGCGCAAGCTGTTGGGAGTCTGGATTAAAAATCCAGAGTGTATTATCGTTTCCAGTTGTAATATGCGAAACGCTTCGGTATGGTTGTAAGCTATTAAAATCTATTTTAAAAATTTCGGCTAACCTATTGTCTAGTATTATTGCGGTATTAAAATTTTTATAAAAAAGATTTATTTTTAATGTATTAAATGCATTTGCAGAGCTTATGTCGCCCAATTGTATGTTGCTATAATTGCTAGTAGTTTCTCCTACTTTTTTATAAAATACCGAGTTGTTTATGTAGTAGATAGTATCGAAATTATCGATAGCAACTAAGCTTTCTACTTGTAGTTCTTTTTCGGTTTGTAAGGTAGCGTCTATTATTTCTTGGCTAGATACTGTAATCCAGCTAAATAAAAATAAAAACAGTGTTGTGCTTTTCATAGGAAATTGAAAAGTACAAAAATTGCACCAATTATTCGCAAATTAGTTTGTAACCAAAACCACGAACGTTAATTATTTGTAGCGATTGGTCTTGTTTTAGTTTTTTTCGAAGTTTACTTATAAAAACATCCATGCTTCTAGCATTAAAAAAATCGTCGTTTCCCCAAAGTTTTTTTAGTATGAATGAGCGATCTAGAACTTGGTTTTTGTTTTTAATTAAATGGTATAGTAAATGGGCTTCTCGATGCGTTAGTTGTAAAGGGGTTTCGTTTTTGTATTGTAGTGTTTGTTTTGGGAATTGAAATTTAAAATCGCCAATATTTAGGTTTTCTGCAGTTTGTTGCACTTTTATTCGGTTTAATAAATTATGCATTCTAACTATTAGTTCTTCCATACTAAATGGCTTTTTTAAATAGTCGTTTCCACCAATAGAAAATCCGGTTACAACATCTTGGGTTTGCGATTTTGCAGTTAAAAATAATATAGGAATGGTATTGTCTTCCAATCTAATTTCTTTTGCTAATGTAAAACCATCTTTTAATGGCATCATTACATCAAGAACTAGTAATTCTGGTTTTTCTTCTTTATAAGTTTTATAAGCTGTTTCGCCATTTTCGCATAGAAATACTTGAAAGTTTCTAGTTTCTAAACTCTCTTTAATTATTTGTCCTAAAGCAGGCTCGTCTTCTGCCAATAATATACGAATAGGTTTATGCATTAGGTATTGTAATTTTAAAATTGGTTTGGTTTTTATTAAGTGCTAAAACAATTTCGCCATTGTGTTTTTCAATAATTTTTTTGGTATAATACAATCCTATTCCAAAACCTTTTACATTGTGAATATTACCTTTTGGTACGCGATAAAATTTCTCGAATATTTTTTCTTTATTGGCTTTTGTTAAGGTGTTTCCGTTGTCCGAAATGTTTATAAGTAAAGCTTCTTTGTTTTGCTCTAATTGAACATTAATTGTATCTCCACCATATTTAATTGCATTATCAATAATATTATTAATTGCATTTTCAAAATGAAAAACATCGATATAAGCTTCAACTTTTGTTGGGTTAAAATTAAAATGAATGGTTTTATTCTCGGCATGTAATAGCTGTTTGTCTAGTATGCTTTGCATTAAATTGCTAACATTATAGTATTGTTTATCTAGCTGTAAACTTTCACTATCTAATGTTGCAGTTTCTAAAAGTTTCTCTACCATAGTATTTAGTTTGGTTAATTGGTTGGTAGAAATATTTAAATACTTGTTGGTTTTTTCTTTGTCTTGTATTGCATTAAAGTTTTTAATACTCTCTAAGGCTACTCCTATTGTTGCTATTGGTGTTTTAAACTCATGGGTAATATTGCTTATTAAGTCGTTTTTTACTTCGGCTAGTTGTTTTTGGTGTTTTATTATTTGCAGCAAATAAATTAAACTGGCAACAATTGCTAATGCCAATATAAAAGAGAGTAACATTCCTAAAAATCCTTCTTTTAAAATAAAACGGGTTGCATTTGCATATGCTAACTCTAAGGATTCGTTTTGTTTTAAAAACTTGGTTTTAGAACTGGTTTTTAAAAAGCGAGGTGTAATAATATTAGTGTTGTACGTGTTTATTACACTATCGTTTCTAAAGTGTTTTAATGCGAAGGGAATGTTTAAGTTTTTACGTTTTAATTCGTTATTTATTAGTGGTTTTAATCTGCTAAAATTTAAAGAATCGTCTTGAATAGAAATAAAAATAGAGGTAATTCCTTTTAAAAGTTTTAGGCTATCGGAAACTTTTTCGCCTTTAATTACTTTTATTTGGGTTAGTTTATCTGTAGAACTAGAAAAAGAAAATGCAGTAGAGTCTATAAGTTGCGTAATTTCTTTATATTCTAAATCGCCATGTAATTTAGTGTCTAAATTATTTTGAATGGATAAAATAATAGAATCTGTAGGAAGGGCTTTATGGTTTTCATGAAATCGAAGCGTGTCTGAAGGTAAATCTATAAAAGACATGTGGTTAGCTTCGGCAAGATTGGCATAATAATCTTCTAAAGCATTGTCTAAACTAGTTTGAACATTATTAATAAAATGCTGTTTATTTTGTTTGTAATTTTTGTAATTCCAGTAGCACTGTACCACTATAGTAAATATTATAGTAGTTATTATTAAATAAAGAATCCAATGGTATTTTTTTGTATTCATATTTCAAATGTAAAAGGAAAAACCCTATAAAACCAATCGCTTAACACTAGTTAACACTCATTAACTATAAAAAGTAAAATATAATTTCATATTTGTAATGTAAAAATCGAAAAACAAAAGTTATGACAATTAAACAAAACCTTATTCTTTTACTAGCAATAGTATTTACTGGCAGCATGCATGCACAAAACTTTCAAGGAGTAGCAACTTATAAATCACATCAAAAAATAGATTTAAAGATGGATAGTAATTTAAGCTCCGAAATGCAAAAACAAATGGAAGAGCAAATACAGAAGCAAATGCAACGCGATTACACCTTAACCTTTACCAAAAACGAATCTGTTTATAAAGAAAACGAAAAATTAGCCAAGCCAATGCCTGCATCTGGTGGTTTTAAAATAATGGTAGAAAGTGGTTCGGATGTATTGTATAAAAACATAAAAGAAAATAGGTATACTAACGAGACTTCTATATTTGGAAAACAGTTTTTAATAAAAGATAGCCTAGAAAATAGAAAATGGCAATTAAAAAACGAAACCAAAAGTATTGGCGAGTACACCTGTTATAAAGCAACATTCTCTGATACGATAGAAACCCAGACCTTTGTAGACGGAACTCTAGAAACCATAAGCGAAGACCGTGAAACAATAGCATGGTATACACCGCAAATTCCTGTAAATAATGGACCAGAAAACTTTAATGGTTTGCCAGGATTAATATTAGAAATTAACGATGGTAGCCTAACATTAATATGTTCTAAAATAATATTAAACCCAAAAGAGACTATAGAAATTAAAGAACCTAAAAAAGGAAAAGTAGTAACGCAAGAAAAATTCGATACCATTATGGACAAAAAATCTAAAGAATTAATGGAGCGTGCACATTCTAGAAATAAAGATGGCGACAATGTTATTATTACTATTGGAGGTTAATTTTAGGAATACTTTAACAACTCACCATTAAACGTTTTACTCTTTTGTGCGTCTTACAGATATTATAAACTGTATTTTTGAATATTAAAATAAAAACACACAAAAAATGAATGTATCTAAAACCTGTATTGCTATTTGTATCACTCTTTTTACAGTAGCATTTTCATTTGCACAACAAGACTTTCAAGGGAAAGCCTTTTACCAATCTAAAACCACTATGGATTTAGGTAATTTTGGTGGTCGTGAGATGAGTCCAGAACGTAAGAAAATGATAATGGAAAGAATGAAGAGTTTTTTAGAAAAAAGCTTCACGCTTACGTTTAATAAATCCGAATCTATATATAAAGAAGAAGAGCAACTTGCAACACCAGGAAAAGGAAAAGGTTTTGGAGGTATGATGGGAAGCTTTACAGGAGGAGCACAATATAAAAATGTAAAAGACAATAGCCTTTTACAAGAACAAGATTTTTTTGGAAAACAGTTTTTAATAAAAGATTCTTTACCAAAACTAAACTGGAAATTAACAGGAGAAACCAAACAAATTGGCAAGTACTTATGCATGAAAGCAACCGCTGTAAAACCAGTAGATCAAATGGACTGGAGAAGCATGCGTAGAAAAGGTAAAAAAGAAGAAAATAAAGAAGAAGAGGAAGCTAACAAAGAAGCAGATACTACCAAAAAAGCAAGCACCAATTTATTAGAAGAAATAGAAATACCTAAAGAAATAGAAGTTACCGCTTGGTACACCATGCAAATTCCAGTAAACCAAGGCCCTGGAGAATATTGGGGATTGCCAGGATTAATACTAGAAGTAAGTGCAGATAGAACTACTATACTATGCTCTAAAATTGTATTAAATCCAGCAGAAAAAGAAACCATAAAAGTACCCTCTAAAGGAAAAAAAGTTACTAAAAAAGAGTACAACGAAATCGTGATGAAAAAAATGGAAGAAATGCGAGAAATGTATGGTGGTAGAAGAGGTAAAAATGGTCGCGGCGGTAAACGCTAATAATAAACTATAAAATATTTTCACTAAGGAATACGCCTAAATAAACCAAACAGGCAAAACCAATCCAAATTAAAATGATGAAAAAACTAATACTGCTATTAGTATGCCTAGTAGCAAGCAGCACTTTTGCGCAAGTTCGCCTAGAAGGAGTAGTAAAAGATAGCATTGGTAACCCGTTAGAATTAGCCAATGTAGTAGCAATTAACCAAGAAACAAAAGCACTAGATTCTTATGGAATTACTAACGATGCAGGTCGTTATAAATTAGCATTAGAGAAAAATGCAAGCTACAAAATACAAGTAAGTTATATTGGTATGAAAACTACCGAAGATAACTTTACAACTACCGAAGAAAACATTACAAAAAACTACACCTTACAAGAAGATAATTCTTTAGACGAAGTAGAGTTAGTATACGAAATGCCAGTAACGGTAAAAGGAGATACCTTAGTATATAATGCAGATTCGTTTAAAACAGGAACCGAAAAAAAACTGGAAGATGTTTTAAAAAAATTACCAGGAGTAGAAATTACCGAAGATGGAGAAATAGAAGTAGAAGGTAAAAAGGTCTCTAAAATAATGGTAGAAGGAAAAGATTTCTTTGATGGAGACACAAAACTAGCCTCAAAAAATATTCCTTCGGATGCGGTAGATAAAGTACAAGTACTTAAAAACTTTAGCGAAGTTGGGCAACTAAGTGGTGTTACCAATAACCAAGATAACATAGCGATAAACCTTAAACTTAAAGAAGGTAAAAATAAATTCTGGTTTGGCGATATAACCGTTGGAGGTGGAGTAGCTCCAGACGAAGGCTTATATAAAGTACAACCAAAGTTGTTTTACTATAGTCCTAAAAACAGTATTAATGTAATTGCAGATTTTAACAATACAGGAGAAGTAGCATTTACAAGACGAGATTATTTTAATTTTACAGGAGGCTTTAAAAGCATTAATCAAAGTAGTGGTACTAATATAAGTATGGGAAATAACAGTTTAAATTTTTTAAACACTACCAATAATAAAGCAGAGGCAATCGATATTAATTTTGGTGCAGCAAACTTTAGCTATTCTCCAAACAAAGCATTAACCATTAGTGGTTTCGGAATTTATTCTGGTAATAAAACCAACATTCGTGAAACCAATCAAATTACATATACCAACGAAGATATTGGTGTGCCAGACGAGAATACTACCAATTATACGCAACAAGAAAGTAATTTAGGTTTATTAAAATTAAGTTCGGTATATAAACCAAATGCGAATAACCAGTTGGATTACGATATATTTGGTAGACTTTCTAAACAAACCCAAAATCGATTTTTTAATTCTTCGGTATTAGGGCAAATTAATCAAATAGAAGAGCAAACACCATATAGTATAAATCAAAATTTAAACTATTACTATACCTTAAACGAAAGCAATATTTTTTCCTTAGAGTTTCAACACTTATTGCAAGACGAAGACCCTTTTTATAACGCATTTATAGAACAAAAAACTACCTACCAAAATACAGCAGATGGTTTAGGTTTTGATGACTCCCAAACAGCTTACGATGCTGCACAAGACAAAAGAGTAAAAGCAAATAAGCTAGATGCGCGTTTAAATTATTGGAATGTACTAAATCAAAAAAGTAATTTAAATTATACTTTAGGGCTTGTTTATAGCAACCAAGATTTTAATTCCAGAATTTTTCAAATACTAGACAACGGAAACGATTTTAATCCAACACCAGTTTCAGGTAGCAATACTAACAATATAACGTATAAGTTTACCGATGCTTATTTTGGATTACACTATAACTTAAAAGTAGGAAAATTTACAATTACTCCAGGACTTTCAGCACATAGTTATAATACCAAAGACGAGCAATTTGGAAGCACAGATAGCAATAGCTTTTTTAGAGTATTACCAGATGCAAATATTAGATTTCAAATTAAAAAGAGCGAAAACTTAAATTTGCGTTATGCAATGCAAACTAGTTTTACCGATGTTACTAACCTAGCGGAAGGCTTAGTAATGAATAATTATAACTCGATTTTTTCTGGAAATCGCGAGTTAGAAAACGCATTAACCCATAATTTAAACCTAAGTTATTTTAGTTTTAATATGTTTAATTATACTAATGTATTTGCTTTTTTAAACTATACCAAGCAAGTAGATGCAATACGTAGTGCATACAATCCAGATGGTGTAATAACACAGTCGTCGCCTTTTAATTCTAATTTTGCCGACGAAACTTTTTCTGCAAACGGACGCTTTGAACGTCGTTTTGGAAAAATAAAAGCTTCGGTTGCTGGAAACTTTATGTGGTCTAAATTTAACCAGTTTTTTAATGGCTCTGTAAGCGAAAATACTAGTTTTACTCAAACCTATAAAACACGTGTAAGTACCTTTTTTAAAGAAGCACCAAATGTAGAAATGGGTTACGACTTAACAATAAACGACAACGATCAAGGACGTAGTTCTACTAAATTTTACACCCATAGACCATTTATTAACTTAGATGCAGTTATTTTAAAAGATTTTAGATTCTTTACCGAATACAGTTATTATAACTTTAGAAACGAAGAAAGAACTTTAAACAATTATAGTTTTTGGGATGCATCTTTAATTTACCAGAAAACCGATAGTAAATGGGAATATAAGCTTGGTGCAACAAACTTGTTAAATACTAAAAGTTTAAGCCAATCTAATTCTGGAAATATATCTGTTAGTAATAGAGAGTATTATATACAGCCTCGTTATTTAGTATTAAGTGTAAAGTATAACTTATAAAATTTGTACCATTAAATACTAAAATAGATTGTATTAAAAAAACGCCTAAAAATTTAATTTTAGGCGTTTTTTTTATTTTAAAAAATAAGAAAATTAATCTTCTTTCTTTTCTCTAGGTTTTCTATCGTCACGTCTGTTATCACGATTACGATTATCTCTACCTCTGTTATCACGTCCACCAGAACGGTTGTTGTCTCTTGGTGGTCTTTCTACATAACCTTCAGGCTTTGGTAAAATAGCTTTTCTAGAAACTTTTTCTTTACGAGTACGTTTGTCTATACCAAAGTATTTTACATCAAAAACGTCTCCCATGTTTACAACATCGCTAACGTTTTCTGTACGTTCCCAAGCTAATTCACTTACGTGTAATAAAACTTCGTTTCCTGGAGCTTCCATATATTCTACAACAGCACCAAAATCTAACATTTTTATTACTTTCACTTCGTAAACACTACCAACTTCAGGTTTAAATAATAAAGAATCAATTTTTGCCATAACAGCATCAATTCCTTTTTTACCAACACCTAAAATTTCAACAATACCTTCTTCGGTAACTGGATCTTCGTTAATAACGATTGTAGTTTCCGTTTCTTTTTGCATTTCCTGAATTACTTTTCCACCAGGTCCAATTAAGGCTCCGATAAATTCATTAGGAATACGTCTTGTTATCATTGTTGGTGCATGCTCTTTTACATCTGCATTTGGTGTAGCAATGGTATCTGTTAATTTCTCTAAGATATGTAAACGACCATCACGTGCTTGTTGTAATGCATTTACTAAAATCTCGTATGAAAGACCTTTTACTTTAATATCCATTTGGCAAGCTGTAATACCGTCTGAAGTACCAGTTACTTTAAAATCCATATCGCCAAGATGATCTTCATCTCCTAAGATATCAGATAATACAGCATATTTTCCAGAATCCGCATCCGAGATTAATCCCATTGCAATACCAGAAACTGGTTTTGTCATTTGCACACCAGCATCCATCATCGCCATTGTACCTGCACAAACTGTTGCCATAGAAGAAGAACCGTTAGATTCTAATACTTCGGACACAACACGTACAGTGTAAGGACAATCGTCTGGTACCATACCTTTTAATGCACGTTGCGCTAAGTTACCATGCCCAACTTCTCTTCTTGAAGTTCCACGAATTGGTCTTGCTTCTCCTGTACAAAAAGGAGGGAAGTTATAGTGTAAATAGAAACGCTCTTCACCTTCTTGAGATGGCATGTCTATTTGGTTAGCATCTCTAGATGTTCCTAAAGTTACAGTTGCTAATGCTTGTGTTTCCCCACGTGTAAATACTGATGAACCGTGAGTAGATGGTAAGTAATCTACCTCACACCAAATTGGTCTAATGTCGGTTGTTTTACGACCATCTAAACGTAAACCTTCGTCTAATGTTAAATCTCTAATTGCAGCTTTTTCTGCTTTAGCGTAGTATTTAGATACTAAACCACCATAATCTTCTAATTCTTCTTCAGAAAACGTAGCTTTTATATCTTCTTTTATTTGCTGAAAAGCAGCACTTCTTTCGTGTTTTGATGATCCAGCTTTTGCGATAGCATACACTTTGTCGTAAGCCATATCATGTATTTTCTTAGCTAAATCTGCATCTTCTCTTTCTGGTTCGTATTCACGAGTTTCTTTTTTTCCGAAAGCTTCAGCTAAACGTACTTGAGCAGCACATTGTACTTTAATATGTTCGTGTGCAAATTTAATTGCATCTGCCATTTCTTCTTCAGAAATTTCATCCATTTCTCCTTCTACCATCATTACAGAATCTGCAGAAGCACCAATCATCATGTCAATATCAGATTCTTCTAATTGCGCTAATGTTGGGTTAATGATGAATTCACCATTTATACGACCAACTCTTGCTTCAGAAATTGGGCATTCAAAAGGAAAATCGGATAATTGAATAGCTGCAGAAGCTGCTAAACCTGCCATTGCATCTGGCATCACGTTTTCGTCATGAGACATTAACTGAATCATCACTTGTGTTTCAGAATGGTAATCTTTTGGGAATAATGGACGTAAAACACGGTCTACTAAACGC
>JBMZDY010000034.1:0-11966 GCA_049614585.1 Oceanihabitans sp. | reverse complement strand
GCACAATACAGCGCTTTGTTTTACATCAAACAGTTTTACAGTTTCAAACCCAAAAACAACATTTAAAGACTGGATAAAACAAAAAAGAAGACACGTTTCTACAGCAAAACACTATAAATTTTTACATAAAACTTTATTAGCTCTGTTTTATATTTCGCAAATCTTATTTTGGGTTTTAGCCATCGTATTATTAAGTTTTTTATTTAACTGGCAAATAGTTGCTTCTTGTATAGCGGCACGTTTTTTAGTATTTTATATTTTTTTAGGAAAAACAACAAATAAATTAAAAGAACCAGAACTTATATATTTGGCTCCTTTACTAGAGCTTTTTTTAATTGGCGTTCAATTAGTTATATTTATCGCAAATCTAATATCAAAACCAAAACATTGGAAATAGAAGAAGCTATAGAAAGGTCTAAAAAAAACGACCAAAAGGCATTTAATTTTTTGTTAGACACTTTTTGGGATGCCGTTTACGGATTTCAGCTAAAAAGAATTCAAAACGAAAACGATGCCGAAGATGTAACCATACAAACTTTTTCTAGAGCTTTCGATAAAATTGAAACTTACAATAGTAAGTACACATTTAAAACTTGGCTAATAACCATTTCTAAAAATATTCATATCGATATAATTAGAAAAGAAAAACGTTCTATATCTGCAGTAAACACCAAAACAGATACAGATGCTGCATACCAAATTCTAGACGAAACGCCATCTATAGAAGACAAACTAATAAAAGAACAAAATTTAGCCAAATTACTGCGAGACATAAAAAAATTAAAACCGCATTACCAAAAAGTAATTCATTTACGCTATTTTCAAGAACTTTCTTATAAAGAAATATCTACCAATTTAAACGAACCAATAAACAATGTAAAAGTAAAACTTTTACGTGCAAAAAAACTATTAGCACAAATAATTACAGAAAAGTAACTTCGTGATTTTTGCCATTAAAATAATAGAATACTTTGTATCTTTGCGCATAGAAATTCAAAATTAAATGAATACAAAAACCGCTTCCAATATAATACCAGAACGCCAAGCAAAACCAAAATGGTTACGTGTTAAATTGCCTACTGGTAAAAAATACACGAACCTACGTGGTTTGGTAGACAAATACAAGCTAAACACAATATGTACATCTGGAAGCTGCCCAAATATGGGAGAATGTTGGGGAGAAGGTACCGCAACTTTTATGATACTTGGTAACATTTGTACGCGCTCTTGTGGTTTTTGTGGTGTAAAAACAGGAAGACCAGAAACGGTAGATTGGGACGAACCAGAAAAGGTAGCTCGCTCTATAAAACTTATGCAAATAAAACATGCGGTTTTAACAAGTGTAGACCGTGACGATTTAAAAGATATGGGAAGCATTATGTGGAGCGAAACAGTAAAAGCTGTTCGACGCATGAATCCCGAAACAACTCTAGAAACCCTAATTCCCGATTTTCAAGGTATAGAACAACATATAGATAGAATTATTGCTGTTGCCCCAGAAGTGGTTTCGCATAATATTGAAACTGTAAGAAGGCTTACAAGAGAAGTACGCATTCAAGCCAAATACGATAGAAGTCTAGGTGTTTTAAAATATTTAAAGCAACAAGGGCAACGTCGTACAAAATCTGGTATAATGCTTGGTCTTGGCGAAACTCGAGAAGAAGTAATACAAACATTACACGACTTAAAAGAAAACGACGTAGATGTTGTTACTATAGGTCAATATTTACAACCTAGTAAAAAACATTTACCAGTACAACAGTTTATTTATCCAGATCAATTTGAAGAATACAAACAAATAGGATTAGACTTAGGTTTTAGACATGTAGAAAGTAGTGCTTTAGTACGTTCTTCATACAAAGCCCAAAAACACATTAACTAATGGTTCGGGTTGCTATAAATGGTTTTGGCAGAATTGGAAGACGTGTCTTTAGGCTATTACAAAACAACAAAAACATACAAGTTGTAGCTATTAACGATTTAGCAGATGCCAAAACATTAGCTCATTTATTAAAATACGATAGCATTCATGGTATTTTTAATCAAGCTATTACTGCCCACGAAAACCAAATTGAAGTTAATAATACCAAAATTCCGTTATTAAATTTCTCGCACCCTAAAAATATAAATTGGAAACCTTACCAAGTAGATTTTGTAATAGAAGCTTCCGGGAAGTTTAAAGATAAAGAAACCTTAAATTTTCATATAAAAAATGGAGCAAAAAGAGTTATTTTAAGTGTTCCTCCTACTGAAGAAGACATAAAAACCATCGTATTAGGTGTAAACGATAATCATTTAACTGGAGACGAAAAAATAATTTCTAACGCTTCTTGTACTACCAATAATGCTGCTCCTATGATTGCTGTTATGCAAGATTTATGTGGTATAGAACAAGCTTATATTACAACAGTACATTCTTACACAACAGACCAAAGTTTACACGACCAGCCTCATCGTGATTTACGTAGAGCAAGAGCTGCAGGTCAATCTATAGTACCAACTACAACAGGAGCTGCAAAAGCATTAACCAAAATTTTTCCAGATTTAGCAAATGTAATTGGTGGTTGCGGTATTCGTGTTCCAGTTGCAAATGGCTCTTTAACCGATATTACTTTTAATGTAAAAAAAACGGTTACTGCACAACAAATTAACAATGCCTTTAAAACCGCTGCGCAAACAAAATTTAAAAACATTTTAGCCTACACCGAAGACCCAATTGTATCTATAGATATTGTTGGCAACACACATTCTTGTGTTTTCGATTCGCAAATGACCTCTGTAATTGGTAACATGGTAAAAATTATTGGTTGGTACGATAATGAAACCGGTTATTCTAGTAGAATAATCAACCTTATAGAAAAGCTTTCTAAGTAGTTCAAGATTTTCAAATTCTAAGCAGCTATTTAAACTACAGTGAAAACAAGAGTCTAAAAATAATTGTTTATATTTATAATTCTAATTTCCCATCTGCATGCTATTAATCCGGAATTATATTACAATTATTACCATGCTTTGGTGTACTTTAACTTTTACTCAAAACACACCTATTAACGACCCAGAGCTTTTAAAAAACAATGTAGATTTACTTATAAAGCAAGCTCAAAAACAATACGAAACCAACAACTATTTTAACGCAAAAAGAAAACTCGATGATGCGCTAGAAATTGCAACTCAAATTAATTATCAAAAAGGAATTGGTTTAATATATTCTAAAATTGGAAAAATAAACTATAATATTGAAGAACCCGAAAAAGCAATTGTAGATTTATTAAAAGCAACAAACTACCAACGTTTTGCTAAAGACTATATAAACTTAGCCGAAACCTACAAAACCTTAGGTGACGTATACACAAATCAAAAAAAACACAATCAAGCTTTAGAGTATTACCAATCTTCTAGAAACTTGTTTGAACAAGAAGACCTCGAAGAGTTTATAGCAGAAGTATTATTAAAACTAGGTGTTACCTATTTTACATTAGAAGACTACAAGAAAGCTTCCAGCAACTTAGGAGAATCCATAACAATAGCAAGTGATTTAGATTTACAAAAAATACATAGTAGCGCATTAATTCACCTTGGAAAAACATACGAAAAAAACAAAAATTTAAGCATTGCTTTAAAAACGGCAAATCATGGTGTTACTATTGCTCAAGAAAATAATTACAGTACCGTTTTAACCCAAGGATATTTGGTGTTAAGCAACCTAAACGAAAAAGCTAAAAACTACAAACTAGCAAATAGCTATTTAAAAAAACATATCGATTTATCTAATTCGTTAATAAACTTAAAAAGAGAAAATCTATCGCCTGACAAACGATTACAATTTTTACTAGATAACCAAACCGAGTACCAAAAAAAACAAGCAGCAGACCTACAAGAACTTCAAGACTCTAGAAACTTAAGTCAATTAACAGCACTATTAAGTGTTGCTTTAATTACCATACTTTCTTTATTAACCATGTCGCTTTATAAAAATAATAGAATACGGTTAAAATCTAATAAAATATTACATCGTAAAAACGAAGAATTACTACACGCTAAAGAAAAAGCAGAACAAGCATCTAAAACAAAAGCGAACTTCTTGTCTACTGTTACCCACGAGTTAAGAACCCCTTTATATGCAGTAACGGGACTTAGTAATATGTTACTAGAAGAAAACCCAAAACCAGAACAATTACAGCATTTAAAATCGTTAAAATTCTCGGGCGACTATTTACTAACTTTTATAAACGATATCCTTCAAATAAATAAAATTGAAGCCAACAAAGAAAAAATAGAATCGGAAACTTTTAATTTAAAAACAAAAGCACAAAATGTTATAGCAGCATTAAATAATTCGGCACTAAAAAACAACGTAAACTTACATTATGATTACGATTCTAGCTTACCCGAAAACTTTCATGGCGACCAATTAAAAATTTCGCAAATACTTATAAACCTAATTGGTAACGCCATAAAATTCACTAAAGATGGCGACATATGGATACGAATAAGCAATAAAAGCGAAATTAATAATATCTATAAAGTATGTATAGAAATTGAAGACAATGGCATTGGTATAAGCAAAGAAAAGCAAGAACACATGTACGAAAGTTTTTCGCAAGGCTCTATAGAAATAAACAGGAAATATGGTGGCACAGGATTAGGGCTTTCTATTGTAAAAGGACTTGTAGACCTCTTAAATGGAACCATATCGTTTAAAAGTAAATTAGGAGCTGGAACTACATTTACTTTTCATGTTCCTTTAGAAGGAAGTACTGCAGATCCAGAAGCCGAAAACTCGCTAAATGAAATACCAAATTTCGACGAATTAATAGATTCTAATATTCAGGTATTAATTGTTGAAGACAACAAAATAAACCAAATGATTACCAAAAAAATTCTAGATAAAATGCATCTTAAATGTGATTTAGCTGGAACTGGCGAAGAAGCAGTAGAAAAAGCAAGAGCCAAACATTACGATATTATATTAATGGATATTCATATGCCAGGAATAAGCGGTTTAGAAGCAACAAAAATTATACGAACTATAGATAGTAACTTAACTATTATAGCACTAACGGCTGTTACAATAGACGATAATATAAAAGAATTTAACGAAGCTGGTTTTACCGAAATAATATCGAAACCATTTAAAAAAGAAGATTTCGAGAAAAAACTATATCAAGTAATTCAAAAAAAAGAAATTATTTAACACCAACAAAATCTTTTATTTGCCTATTAAAAGCTGTTGCATTATCTATGCTTATAGCAATTGGCAAATAAAAAACTTTCGCTTGTAACGCTTTATATGGCAATAAACGCATATAATCTTTTTCGGTAGTAACAATAACCTCTTTAGTACTTAATTGCGAAATATCTTGGTCTGTAAAATTATAATGATCTTTATAACTTAAGTGCTCGAAATCCAGTGCGTTATTTTTTAAATAATCTACCAAAGGCTTCGGGTTTGCAATTCCTGTAACCAAAGTAAATTTTTTTAAATCTTGCAAAGCAATTTTTTTATTTTCCGAAACAACCTTATCTGCATAACAAATACTACTAAAATAAATTTGTTGATGTTTTTTTGCATGAAGCTTTTTAATAATAGCACTTTTATTAGAATTAGAAATGTTTTCCGGACATTTAGTAACCACTATACAATCTGCACGATTAGCGCCACTTCTAGGTTCTCGCAAATTACCAGTAGGCAATACCCAATCGTTAATATATAAATCTGCATAAGTAGTAAGCAAAATATTAAACCCAGCTTGTACTTTTCTATGCTGATAAGCATCGTCTAGCAAAATAGCATCAGGAGCATTTTTATGTTGCATTAACATTTCAATTCCATTTTGCCTATTTGCATCTACAGCAACCAAAATTTCATTTTTAAATTTATTATAAAACTGAAACGGTTCATCTCCTAAAGTTTTGGCAGTAGCAGTAGCATCTGCCAAATAAAACCCAGAAGTACTTCGCTTATAACCTCTACTTAAAGTAGCAACAAATATGTCATCTTTTAAAAGTCGAATTAAGTATTCTATCATAGGTGTTTTACCTGTACCACCAACACTTAAATTACCAACACATATAACTGGAAACGAATAACTTTTAGAAGCAAACGCACCAGAATTGTAAAACGAATTACGCAACCAAGTAACTAAATAATAGACAGGCATAATAGGAAATAAAATGTAACGTAAAAATTTCATTACAACGAAAGTAATTATTTATATTTGAACTTAAACATTTTTTTATGATTGTACAAGATGTTATTAAGCATATTGAAGAACTTTCTCCATTAGCTTACGCAGAAGATTTTGATAATGTAGGTCTTTTAGTAGGCAATAAAAACCAACCAATAACGGGTGTTTTAGTTACTCTAGATACTTTAGAAGAAGTTGTAGACGAAGCCATTGCAAAAAACTGCAATCTTATTGTAAGTTTTCATCCCATAATTTTTAAAGGATTAAAAAAAATTACCGGAAGCAATTATGTAGAACGTGTAGTACTAAAAGCCATAAAACACGATATCGCAATCTACGCAATGCATACAGCCTTAGACAATGCATGGCAAGGCGTAAACCATATAATTTGCCAACAACTAGAATTGCAAAACAAAAGCATATTAATACCACAAGCCAATAGCATAAAAAAACTAACCACATTTGTACCAATTAACCAAGCAGAAAAAGTTAGAAAAGCATTATTTAAAGCAGGTGCAGGAAACATTGGTAATTATAGCAATTGTAGTTTTAATGTTGCAGGAACTGGCACTTATTTAGGAAATGCAGATTCTAACCCAACCGTTGGTGAGAAAGGGAATTTAGAAACAGAACCAGAAACACAAATTACAGTAACCTTTGCAAAACACACGCAATCGCAAGTACTACAAGCACTTATTAAAGCACATCCTTACGAAGAAGTAGCCTACCAAGTAATAACCCTAGAAAACAATAACCAACATATAGGAATGGGAATGCTTGGTGAGTTAGACAAACCAATGCAAGAAGTAGAATTTTTAAAATTTCTTAAATTAAAAATGAATACAGCCTGTATAAAGCACACCAAACTATTAAATAAACCCATACAAAAAATTGCCGTTTTAGGAGGCTCTGGAAGCTTTGCTATTGCAGCTGCAAAAAAAGCAGGAGCAGATGTATTTGTAACTTCCGATTTAAAATACCACGACTTTTTTACTGCAGAAAACCGCATTCTTTTAGCAGATATTGGGCATTATGAAAGCGAACAGTTCACAAAAAATAGTTTAGTAGCACATCTTACAAAAAAAATCACTAATTTTGCAGTCGTTTTATCAAAGACAAATACCAATCCGGTTCAATATTTTTAAGTATGGCAAAAAAGAAAGAAGTTACTGTAGAACAGCGTTTAAGAGCATTATACGATTTACAATTAATAGACTCACGTATAGACGAGATTAGAAATGTTCGTGGAGAACTTCCATTAGAAGTTCGTGATTTAGAAGATGAAGTTGCTGGTTTAAACACTAGACTAGAAAAACTTAAAGACAGTTTAAGCTCTATTAACGATGATATTAGCTCGAAAAAGAATTTAATTGAAGAAGCAAAATCTTTAATTAAAAAGTATGCAGAGCAACAAAAAAATGTTAGAAATAACAGAGAGTTTAATTCTTTAACAAAAGAAGTAGAATTTCAAGAATTAGAAATTGAACTTGCAGAAAAGCATATTAAAGAATTTAAAGTGCAAATCGAGCAAAAAGATGTAGTAATTACAGATACTAAAAAACGATTAAAAGAACGCGAAACACATTTAAAGCACAAACAAAGTGAATTAGATGCTATTTTAGCAGAAACCGAAAAAGAAGAAAAAGCGCTTCTTAAAAAATCGGAAGATTACAAAAAAACTATCGAAGATCGTTTAGTTGCTGCTTATGCTAGAATACGTAACAACGTTAAAAACGGATTAGCGGTTGTACCTATTGAAAGAGGTGCATCTGGAGGTTCGTTTTTTACAATTCCACCACAAGTACAAGTTGAAATTGCTTCTCGTAAAAAAATAATTACAGACGAACATAGTGGACGTATACTTGTAGATGCTGCTTTAGCAGAAGAACAAAAAGAAAAAATGGCTAAGTTATTTGCTAAGCTATAAACCCAATAGTATAAAACAATAAGCGAAAAAGTTTATTGTTAATAATACAAAAAACTAGCGTTATGCTTATTTGTCTTGTACAATTAAACATAACGTTTTTTTATGCAGAATTTTTAGTAGGTTTGTTGTACTAAAATAAAGTGTCTTTTTTTTTGAAAATAGTAGAACAAATAAAACAACCCATTGCTTACGAAATGGAACTTTTCGAACAAAAGTTTCAATTAGCCATGTCAAGCAAAGTTGCTTTACTAAATAGAATTACACATTATATAGTAAACCGAAAAGGAAAACAAATGCGACCTATGTTTGTTTTTCTAGTATCTAAAATGGTGTCGAATGGCGAAATAAGTGAACGTACATATCGAGGTGCTTCGGTTATAGAGTTAATACACACTGCAACATTAGTTCACGACGATGTAGTAGACGAGAGCAATAGGCGTCGTGGTTTCTTTTCTATAAACGCATTATGGAAAAATAAAATAGCGGTATTAGTTGGCGACTATTTACTCTCTAAGGGTTTACTACTTTCTATTGACAATAACGATTTCGACCTATTAAAAATAATCTCTATTGCTGTTCGCGAAATGAGCGAAGGCGAATTACTTCAAATAGAGAAAGCAAGAAAACTAGATATTACCGAAGCTGTTTATTACGAAATAATACGTCAAAAAACCGCAACGCTAATTGCTGCATGCTGTAGCCTTGGCGCTGCTTCTGTAAAGCCAGATTCTATTCACGTAGAAACCATGCGAAAATTTGGCGAGCTAATTGGTATGGCTTTTCAAATTAAAGATGATTTGTTTGATTATGGTGCAAAACAAATTGGCAAACCTACTGGTATAGATATTAAAGAACAAAAAATGACATTGCCATTAATTCATGTTTTAAATGAGGCTAGTAAAGCTGAAAAAAAATGGCTTATTAATTCCATAAAAAACCACAATAAAGATAAGAAGCGAGTTAAAGAAGTAATTGCTTTTGTTAAAGAAAAAGGTGGTTTAGATTATGCCATAGTAAAAATGAAACAGTTTCAAGAAGAGGCATTAGTTATACTTAATAAGTATCCAGATTCAGAATATAAAACGGCATTAAAACTTATGGTAAACTACGTAATAGACCGTAAAAAATAACAAAGTCCAGCAAAATAAAAACATAAAAAAAGCTTCTTAAAAAGAAGCTTTTTTTTAGGTTTAATCTATATTTAATGTACTACAAATTTAGTCTTAAAGTTTTGGTTATCTATAGTTTCAACATTTAAAATATACAATCCAGATGCAAAATGCATTGGTATAGAAGTTCTATTATTTAATGTCATTGTATTGTTGTACACTATTTTTCCAGTAATATCGATTATAGATATTTTGGTGTTCTCAAAAGTAGTACTACTTAAAATAGTTAAATTATCTTTAACTGGGTTTTTCTCTAATTTAATAAAATGCTCATCCAAACTGGTTGTTGTAAGTGTATTTAACACTATTTCATCCCAAGCAAACTGCACGTTTTGTGGTGTTAAAGTAACGTGTGGCTCATTATCATCTGGCATATACCAAGCATCAAATGGAGTAGTATTTGTAGTTGCTCTAGCTGTAGTTATTCCTGTTGGAGTATGAAACCAGTCTATTTCATTATTAGTAATATGAAATGCCATAGCACTTACACTAGGTATAAAGTTAAAAAAGTCTGTTTTTAAAGCGGTTAAATATTCTCCAGCAACTCCTGTTGTACCAAGTCCTGCTGTTAAACCACCAATATCAAATAAACCACCAGAAGCTGCGTCAATACCATTTGAGTTTGGATTTGCTTTAGAACTTGCATCTGCATACCTATCATTAGCTAAAATAAACCAAAATGGGAAGTCTAAATGCACATCGCTTACATTTGCTTCTACATTATTATTTGGTGTAAAATTAACTGTAGCTATTAAATCTGCACTACTAGTTGCATCAACTTCAAAATCTGCATCTACAATTAAGTGCCCAGGAAAAATATCATTATTTGCTTTGTCTTTATAACGACTATTAATACCACTTCCATTAATCATAGATATCTTTCTTAAATCCTCTGGAAAACCTGTTGCAGTTAAAGCGTTCATAATTCCGTAAAAAGTAGGATTATGTGGGTGTTTTTGTGGTAAATTTTTTGAACTATCAAAATCTACATCTGGTCTACTTGCATTAGGATCTAAGTGTGGTTCAAATTGATCGGTTAGCATTTGCCTTGCTGCTGGCGATTTAAGCATTCCATCGATAATAGGCTGTATTTCTACTACATTCATGTTTCCAATAAGTGTAAAATCGTCTAAACCGTATGCTAAAAAATTAAATTGATGTTGAAACCCAATAGGTACATTTGCACCATGATGTGGCGAATCGAAAGATAACCATAATCGAGTTTTGTGATCTAAAGATTGATTTTCCATGTAGTTTAAAGCAAAACGGGAAATTAAACCTCCCATACTAGGACCAATAATAACGTTTTCTGTAACATTATAATTTGGATCGTTATTAATAGCAGTTATTAAATCTACTAATAGCATTGCATTACGTTCTATATAATCTGCGCCACCACTTCCTGGAAAGTTAACAACAATTACATCAAAACCTTCTTCACGTACTAAGTCTGCTAAATTCTCTGTTCCTGTACCATCATTAAAATCCATTAAATCGTAAATTCCAGGCACATAATCACCTGTTCCAGAATCGGTGTACCCAACAATTGGTCTACCATCGTCTGGATCAAATCCATCAATTATATAAATTGGCTTATCTAAAACAGCTCCACTTTCTGTACTCATAAATATTTCGTACTCACCTACTCCTACTGTAGAAGCTTCGCCATAAGGCGCTAGATTTGGAACTGTAGTTCCGGTAAAAGTAGTTACCTGTCTGTTAAACATATTGTTTAAATCTGAATTAGAATAGGTAACATTTAATACTGCTCTTGTGGTTATTACCGATGCATCTTCAAAAGTTAATTCAAAATTAATTTCTTTAGTTCCTGCGTCTGAATATTGAACAGCAATGTTTTGGTTTTCTTCTATTGTTCGCCAACCTAAATCGTCGTTAAAATCTACTTTAATTCCTGTAATAATATTATCTGTAGTGTTTATAACAGCTTCTGAATCTAGTTTAAAATTCGTTTTTAATCCTTTTGTTTTTATGCGTAATGGCGCAGCAATTGTAACTTGATGCTTATTAAAAATTGCATCTGTACTAGTACGCACTACAAACCCACTTGCATCTTTTATTACCTTTCCATTTTGAAAAGCACTTTGCTTTATGGTTTCGTATTGATTATGTAAAATCGCTAATGGAATTATATTATTGTTTTTACTAGCTTGGGTTTTACTTTTTAGTGCATCTAATGAAGCATTTCTGTTTTTAAGATTACTTTGCATGATATCTTTATACACTTGATAAAAATCATACATGTTATTTTTATTGTTATTGTAAGCTTGAATATTTACTAATGGAGAGGTTAACAATAAATAACTAGTTTCCATTTTTTCTGTACTAAACTTAGAAAAAGGATCTTTTTTTTCTTGCGAGAAGCTAAAAGACAAGCTAAATAATAAAATTAGGAGTATTGGTTTTTTCATTTTAAAAAAAGTTGATTGAATCCAAAACTACAAATTTATTATTTTGATTCATAAAAAAATCCATTCAAATTAATGAATGGATTTTTTTACAATATATATTTTTAAATATCTATTTTTTAAACTACTAAATTTATAATCAGCGATTTAAAAACACCGCCTTTATAACTAGTTTGAAAATTTATTTGCTTACCCCAAAAAAGGATATCTGTAGTCGGTTGGAGTTACAAATGTTTCTTTTGTTGTTCTTGGCGAA
>JBMZDY010000033.1:0-12065 GCA_049614585.1 Oceanihabitans sp. | reverse complement strand
CATAAATAATGTTTTTATATTTTAACAACAAAAGTATTAATTATAACTTTATATAGCACTTTTTTATACTTCTAATTAAAAATGAATAAACACAAATGCGGCTGGTGCGTTGGCGACACACTGTACGAAGCTTACCACGATAACGAATGGGGTGTCCCAGTTTATAACGACGATACGCTTTTTGAGTTTTTAATATTAGAAACTTTTCAAGCTGGTTTAAGCTGGATTACCATTTTAAAAAAAAGAGAAAATTTTAGAATTGCGTTTCATGATTTTAACTACAAAAAAATAGCAAATTACAAACCAGAAAAAGTAGAAAGCCTTATACAAGATGCTGGTATAATACGTAATAAATTAAAAATAAAAGCTACAATTACCAATGCACAAGCTTATATTAAAATACAGCAAGAGTTTGGCTCTTTCTCCTCTTATATTTGGGCTTTTGTAAATAATAAACCTATAAAAAACAAACTTAATACAAGTAAAGAAGCTCCTGCAAATACTACTTTAAGCGACACGATTAGTAAAGACCTAAAAAAACGAGGTTTTAAATTTGTAGGCTCCACTATTGTTTATGCATTTATGCAAGCAACTGGCATGGTAAACGACCATGAAATTAATTGTTTTAGGTACAACAAAGTATAGTCAAACACGAATGCAATAAAAGAAATTACTTTACTTTATACGGTATTAATTCTAGCACCTTTTCTATAACTTCTATTCTTGCCAAACTTTTTCTATTTGCCTTAATTATATACCAAGGTGAAATTTTTGTATTTGTTTTTTCGAACATAATGTTTTTATAATTGGTATACGAATCCCAAAGATCTAAAGCCTTTTGGTCTACTTTACTAAACTTCCACTTTTTAATAGGACTCGATTTAATATCTGCAAAACGCTTTGCTTGTTCGTTTTTTGAAATAGAAAAGTAAAATTTTATTACTCTGGTTCCAGATTCTATAAGCATGCGTTCGAAATCATTCACTTGGTTCATGAAAATTTCATATTCTTCTGTAGTACAAAATCCATTTACTGGCTCTACTACTGCTCTATTATACCAACTCCTATCAAAAAACACCATTTTACCTTTTCTTGGAAGATTGTTTATATAGCGTTGAAAATACCATTCCCCTTGTTCTTCATCGGTTGGTTTTGGCAATGCAACTACTTTGAATTCTCTAGGGTTAAGATGTTCTGTCATTCGTCGTATGGCACCTCCTTTTCCTGCTGCATCTCTTCCTTCAAAAATAACTACTACTTTTTCGCCATTATTTTCTACCCATTCTTGTAGTTTTCTAAGTTCTATTTGTAGTTTTTTTAGCTTCGCTTCATAATCTAATAGACGTATCGCTTTTAAAGCTGTCATATTATCTTCCAGTAAAAAATATTTTAACGCTTTTTTTGTGTTTAATTTTTTTAAACTTTTTTCAGAAATTTTAGTCATTTTAATCAATTTGTTTAATCATTCTATGATAACGTTGTACTACATTTGGGTCTGGCAATATTGCTGTTCCAGAGTTTCCTTTTCCATCATAATCAAATCTAGATAATACATGACGAATACTTTCTAGACGTGCTTCTTTTTTATTATTGGTTTTTAGAATTATCCATGGACTAAAAGTGGTATGTGTTTTTCCAAACATTTGCTCTTTATAGTGTGTGTATTTATCCCACAATTTTTGTCCTTCTTTATCTACTTCACTAAATTTCCATCGTTTTAATGGGTTTTGCAATCTAGACTCAAAGCGTCGTTCTTGTTCGTCTTTAGAAATTGAAAACCAAAATTTTATTATATCTACACCGTCTTCGTATAACATATGTTCGAACTCGGTAACTTGCACCATAAATTTGTTATACTCTTCATCGGTACAAAAGCCCATTACAGGCTCTACTACTGCTCGATTGTACCAACTTCTGTCGAAAAAAACTAATTCTCCAGGGTTGGGCAACTCCTTAATATATCGTCTAAAATACCATTGCCCTCTTTCTACATCGGTTGGTTTTGTAAGTGCTGCAACTCGCATGGAACGCGGGTTTAAATGCTCGGTAAATCTTCTTATTGCTCCTCCTTTTCCTGCGGCATCTCTACCTTCAAAAACGATACAAACACGTCTATTATTTTTCGCAACCCATTGTTGCAAGTCTACTAGTTCTGCTTGTAATTGCTTTAGCTGGTTTTCGTAATTTACAGAATACATAAGGCTGTTGTATTCTTCTTCGGTTAAGGTATTACGAAGCAACTCTTTAAAATCTTGTTTGTTGGTACTTTTTTTAAATTCTTCTTGTGTTAGCATATAATTCTATTAAACCTCTAAGTTCTAATAATTTACTTTTTTATAAAATGATTTTTATCATTTAAGGTAAGATAAAAACTTTTTTCTTGTAATCTCTTCTGCACCTAAACTTGCTAGATGGTTTGTAAATATTTGACAATCTATAAGCTTGTATTTTGTGTTTTGCAAAAAGGTAATAAACCCAACTTTGCTTGCATTACTAACATTAGTAAACATACTCTCACCGCAAAAAACACCATTTTTTAAATCGATGCCATATAATCCTGCAACTAGTATATTGTTTTGCCAAACTTCTATCGATTTTGCATATCCTAAGGTATGTAATTGCAAATAAGACTGCACCATATTTTTTGTAATCCAGGTACCAGATTGTCCGTTTCGTTTTGCTTGGGAACAAGCCTCTATTACTGCGAGAAAATTTTTGTTTACAGTTACAGTAAAATCTGATTTTCGAAGTATTTGCTTCATGCTTTTAGAAACTTTTAATTTCTCTGGATACAAAACAAACCTTGGGTCTGGCGACCACCACATATATGGATCGCCTTCGTTAAACCATGGGAATATTCCATTTTTGTATGCTAGCAAAAGCCTTTCTACACTTAAATCGCCACCAATAGCTAGTAAGCCTTCGTGGTCTGCGTTAGCCACATCTGGGAATTCTATATTTTGGTTTAATATATACATAACTAAAAAACAAAAAACCTCAATAACAGTATTTATTGAGGTTTTAATTACATGTCCATTACTGCATTAATTCGCGCTGCATGATAATGGTTTTATTTATTTAAAACGGTAAGTCGTCTTGCTCTTCTTCGTTTACATTAGTAGCTGGCTCAAAAGCTTCAGCTGGTGGCATTGGTGGCATTTCTCCTGCTGCACTTTCGCCTTGTAAAGCTTCTATACGCCACCCTTGAATAGCATTAAAATACTTTGTTTCCCCTTGTGGGTTAACCCATTCTCTACCTCTTAGGTTTATGTTTATTTTTACAGCTTGACCTACTTGATAACTGTTTAATAGTTCGGTTTTATCTTGAACAAACTCTACTAAAATATGTTGTGGGTATTGCTCGTCTGTAGTTACTACAATCTCTCTTTTTCTAAATCCATTAGACCCAAAAGTTTGGGTTTCTCCAATCATTTTTACTTTTCCTTGTACTTCCATTTTAATTTATTTAATTCTATTTTATTGTTTTATTACGATAATAGTAGTTTCCATGCACTTTCTACATCGTTATCTTTTAAATAAGCTTTTGCTTTATTATGTTTATCGGTTGTGCTTGCATTTAATATATGTGGGCATTTTTCTTGTGCATATACAATAAATTCTTGTACACTTTCTGTGCTTGGTATAGCTTCAATGTTAGCTAACATTCCTAAATCGTTACCTGTTAATACACTACTTTTTTTAATATGTTCTGGCAATGCATCTACACCAATACCTAAAGTGCTTAATGGTTTTGGTATTTCAAAAAAACCATTTTTTGCTCTACTATAATAACTTCCACCAGCACGAGCAACTAAATCTAGTTGTTCTTGATTTATACTTTGGTCTTCGTTTAATACCTTTTTATCGATATGCAGTTTTACAACTTCGCAAATTACTAAATTTCCTGCACCTCCATTGGTTCCTAATTCTACAATTTCGTTTACTTTACATTCCAATTGTATTGGCGATTCGGCAACACGAAAAGGCTTTACAATGTCTGACTGCAACATGGTTAATCCTGCTTTTTCAAACTCGTTTATATCTTTAGGGTATTCGGTACTACTTAAAGACATTTGTTGCACAATATCGAAATTCACAACATTTATAACCACTTCTTTGGTAGCTTCTACATTTTGCAATGTATGTTTTGTTGTATTATCTCTTACACGACGCGCAGGCGAAAATATTAATATTGGCGGATTTGCACTAAAAACATTAAAAAAACTAAAAGGCGATAAATTAGGATTATTACTTGCATCTATAGTACTTGCAAACGCTATTGGTCTTGGCGCAACAGCACTTAATAAATAACTATGTAGCTTTCCTGTAGATAGCTCTTTTGGTTCAAATGAAATCATGTAAATTTATAATTTGCACAAAGGTAACAAATATGCTTGCCAACAAAAAACCTAATTGCTAACATACAAAGCAATAATATTAACAGAATTGCATTATATTTAAAACGTATATATTTTTAATATAACTATGAAATTTTCTTCTAACCGAAATCTCTTTAGATGGCTAATTATATTGGCTTCTTTTATTATTGTGTCTTTAATTTTATGGAACACCTACGTGTTTTTTCAAAAGTTTAAAGCAGAAGAACGCGTTAAAATGGAGAACTGGTCGTTTGCGCAAAACGAATTATTAAAAGTAGTTAGTGAGCTATCGCCAGACGAAAATGCTGCTTCAAACTTAGATTTAACTTTTAAAATATTAAGTAGTAACACTACCACACCAATGCTAGTTGTAGATAAAGATACTGCAGTTGTTACTTTTAATAATATAGGAAAAGGGACTAAAGCCGATTCTATATATGTAATGCAAAATGCTAAAAAACTAATACATCAATTTAGCCAGGAAAATATTCCAGTAAATGTAAATTACGAAGGGCAAGTTTTATATTATGGCAACTCGCCATTACTAAACAAACTAAAATACTATCCTCTTGCATTATTACTAATAATTATACTTTTTGGCACAGTAGCATACTTATTTTATAAAAGCTCGAAAACCGCAAGCCAGAACAAATTATGGTCTGGAATGGCAAAAGAAACTGCACATCAAATTGGCACTCCATTATCGTCGCTTATTGGTTGGACCGAAATTTTAAAGACCGAAAACACAAACCCAGAATATATTCTAGAAATTGAAAAAGATATTTCTAGACTACAAACCATTACCGAAAGATTTAGCAAAATTGGCTCGAAACCTACTTTAACAAAAACCGATATTGTAGCCGAAACATTAGAATCTTATACTTACTTAAAAACCAGATCGTCTAAGCTTATAGATTTTGAAATTAAAGCCCCTAATGAAGCTATTTACGTAAATTTAAACAAACAATTATATAGTTGGACTATAGAAAACTTAGTAAAAAATGCTATCGATGCCATGAAAGGAAAAGGCAAGCTAAAAGTTGAAATCTTACAATTAGAAAACAACGTAAGCATATTAATAAGTGATACCGGAAAAGGGATAGCAAGAAATAAATATAAATCTATATTCGAACCTGGAATTACTAGCAAAAAAAGAGGTTGGGGATTAGGCTTATCGCTAGCAAAACGCATTATTGAAGATTACCATAACGGAAAAATAAAAGTAGCACACTCTGAAATTGATAAAGGAACTTGTATGCTTATCGCTTTAAAAAGTATTTAATTGTTATGACCGAAAAACACATTACCATAAAAGAAGTAAGTTTAAATAATAACTGTCCCGAGTGTTATAACACAAAAGGGCTGCAATTAACTTTTAAACAAAAATTTATAGAAACTTCTCTGTATAGATCTATTACAAACGAAACTACGCACGAAATACATTGTAACACTTGTAATACCACCATTTATCCGGTTATGTGGACAGACGATATAGAGCGTGTTTTTACATACCAACAAAAGGCATTTGTTGCTAAAAAAACCTCAACAAAACTGAAGAAAAAAGCTTGGTTTCTAGTACTAGCAATAACGCTTTTAATAGTTAACGCAATACTTATAACAGTATATTATAAATAATCTTGTATTGCTTTTGCTGTAGCCTTAAATGTTTCGGGAGATAATTTTTCTTTTTGAATAAATCGCGCATCTTCCATAGAATTTAAAGGTATTAAGTGCACGTGTACATGTGGTACTTCTAAACCAATAACAGAAACACCAACACGCTTACATGGTATTGCTTTCTCTATAGCAATAGCTACTTTTCGCGAAAACTGCATTAAGTTTAAATAGGTAGTTTCGTCTAGATCGAAAATTTTATCTACTTCTTGTTTTGGTATACAAAGGGTATGTCCTTTAGCATTTGGATTTACATCTAAAAACGCCAAAAAATCATTGGTTTCTGCAACCTTATAACAAGGAATTTCTCCGTTTACAATTTTAGTAAAAATAGAAGGCATAAAAATAAATTGTGTTTATGTAAATATAAAAATTCCTATTTAAAACAGAATTGTTTTCGGTTAAAAATAGGAATCTATATACTATTCAAAAATTTCCTGTTTTCACAGGAATGACAAATTATCTAGATATTTCAATAATATCAAATTTTATTACTCCATTTGGCACTTGTATTTCTGCAACATCGCCAACTGCTTTCCCAAGTAAACCTTTTCCAATAGGAGAATTTACCGATATTTTTCCAGATGCCAAATCGGCTTCGCCATCTGCAACCAAGGTATACAACATTTCCATACCATTGGTTTGGTTTTTAATTTTTACTTTAGAAAGCACTAAAATTTTAGAATTATCCATTTGGCTCTCGTCTATAACACGTGCTCCAGCAAGCTGGTCTTCTAATTTAGAAATACGCATTTCCAGCATACCTTGTGCTTCTTTAGCTGCATCGTACTCTGCATTTTCACTTAAATCGCCTTTGTCTCTAGCTTCAGCAATTGCTTTACTAGCTTTTACACGTTCTATGTCTTTAAGCTGCTTAAGTTCTTCTCTTAATCTTTTTAATCCTTCTGCTGTATAATAAGATGCTTTACTCATAATTTTCTGTATTTAATTTGTCTATTTTCTATAAACAAAAAGATTCCGAATTACTTCGGAATAAAAAAATCCCGCTACCACGAGATTGTAAAGCAAATATATAAAATATTTAGCATAACGTCCATTTTTTGTAACTTGCAATCGAAAAAATCATACCATGAAAAACATATTCTTTATACTAGTATTAAGCTTTATAACCCTTGCTTGTAGCAAAAGTGACGACGGAAACAATAACCGCGCTCATGTTCCAAATCAAAGTTTCGATACTGGCAATACTATTAATACAACTTTCCCACAGTATAACGATTTAATATTTGCAGGAAACTCTGTTGTTGTACCTAATTTTGGACTAAACGGCATAAGTATTTACTTTACAGGAAGTGGTTATGTTGCTTTCGAATTAACCGATCCAGACCACGTATTTCAAAGCTGCTCTAAACTTACTGTAGAAGGCATAATTGCTACTTGTGGTTGTAGCGACGCAAAACAGTATAATATAATTAACGGGCAAGCACACGCAGGAACTACTGCGCAATACGCACTAAAACCCTATTTTGTAGAAGTAAACGGAAGTGTAATTCGTGTTTTTAATAATTAGGGCAAATTTTAAAGCCTAGAAAAAAGGCTTTAAAACCAGGCTAGTAGTTTATCTTGAGCGAATCCGAAAGGCTATATCTTTTTATTCCAAAAGTCATAAAAAGGGTGTCGCTGCTATCCTTTTTGCGAAAATAAAAAACTCTCAAAATATAAAATTTTGAGAGTTTTTATTGATTAAGATTCCCGTATATTCAAGAATTTACTTAAAACTTTAAAGTAGCACCAACCAGAAAATTTCGAGTTGCTTGTGGATAATAACCTGTGCCTTCTATAGTTGTGGTTTGGCTAGGGTCTGTCCAATTATCATCGTAAGTGTAATAATACCCGTTAGAGATGTACTTCTCGTTTAAAATATTATTTACTAATAAGCTAAAATCTATTGATTTAATAAAAGGTTCTTTTTTGAGATCTCTCGACTGCGCACGAGATGACATTTCGGCAAATGACAGTTTATAATTTACATTAAAATCATTCACAAAATAACTATCTAGTTTAGAGGCTTTGCTATCTGTATTACCCATAAATTGCTCGCCAACATATTTACCCAAAATCGAAATATTAAAATCTTTAATTGGTGTAAAAATAAACGCATTAGAAAACACAACTTCTGGAGCGTACGAAATATTAGTTTTTCCTAAATCTACCAATTCGCCATCTCTAGAAATTACAGTGCTTTTATTTTTATTGGTACTTATGGTAATTGCTGGTTGTATGGCAAACCATTGTAAGGGTTTTACCAAGGCTTCTATTTCTAAACCAAGCCTATAACTTTCACCACTATTTGTACGTATTGGGTTTCCAACTGTATCGATACCTCCTGTTAATACTAACTGCTCGTTATATTGCATATAGTAAACGTTTGTATTTAAGTTTAATATTCTAGACTGATGTCTAAAACCTAATTCAAAGTCGTTTAACTGTTCTGGTTTTACGTTTAAATTATTTTCGAAATCATCTCTGTTTGGTTCTCTATTTGCTCTTGCATAAGAGAAGTACAGGTTGTTGTTATTATTAAACTTAAAAGTAATACCAAGCTTTGGGTTTAAAAAATTGTAGTGTTTATTTACTTTTAATTGCTCTCTGTTAGATGTTAAACCTTTGGTTTTATAGTCTACATATCTATATTGTATATCTCCAAAAAGTGAAATTTTATTGTTTAATTTAACGGTTGCTTTTGTAAAAAAACTCATGTCGTTTTTCTTACCATTACCGTTGTAATAAGTGTCGTTTATTTCGCTAGAACTAGCATTTCTTGCCCAAATAATTTCGCCAAAATGATCGCCATTGTACGTACTATAAGAGCCACCAAAAATTAAATCTAATTTATTTTTCTTATAATTTGCATTCGCATTTACTACATAAAAATCGTTGTCTAACCAACGACGGCGAATTAAATCTGTACTATTTATTGTTTCGCCTGCAATAGTAATTTCTTCTAAATCATAATCGGCAAAATCTTGGTCTTCTTTATATTGCTCAAAATACCCTTTACCATGTGTGTAGTTTAAACTTAAATTGGTAGACCAATTATTGTTTATTCGCTCTGTATAATGTAATTGGTAATGGTCTTGTTGGTAATTATCTTCTTCATTTTTATGAAAACGCGTATTGCCATTTTCATCGGTATACATTCCTGCTGTATTAAAGGTTCTATCGTCTTCTAAAACGTCTATATCTTCTAGTCCATTCCAAGACTGGTAGGTTATTTCTTTTCCACTAAATGTAATTGCTTTTATTAAACGGTTATCGTCTACATAAGCACCTTGCAGAAAATACGATTTTAAGTTAGACGATGCTCTGTCTATATAACCATCAGATTTTATTTGCGATAAACGTCCTGCAATTTCAAAATGATTATTTAGTTTTCCTGTACTAAATTTTAAGGTATGTTTTCTAGTATTGTAGCTTCCAAAGGAATTAGAAATCTCGCCATTGGCTTTCTCGGAAACTGCATTGGTAAGTACATTTATACTTGCACCAAAAGCTCCTGCTCCGTTTGTAGAAGTACCAACACCGCGCTGCAACTGTAAACTTTCTACCGAAGATGCAAAATCGCCTAGATTTACCCAAAAGGTACCTAAGGATTCGGCGTCGTTAAACGGTATACCATTTAGGGTAATGTTAGTAGATTGTGCATTAATACCACGAACACGAATGTAGGTATAACCAATACCTGCTCCAGCATCTGTAGTTGTTACAACAGAAGGTAAATAGTTTAGTAACACCGGAATATCTTGTCCTAAATTACGTTTTTCAAGATCTTCTTTACTTACGTTGGTATGTGTTATTGGTGAGTCGGCATCTACACGAACCGCATTTACTATTACTTCGTCTAGTTGTTGTGTTTTTGTAGAGTCTTGTTTTTTTTCTTGTGCATTTGCAGAAGTAAAACTTAATAAAATTAATAGAATTAAAATAGACCTTTCGACTGCGCTCAAGGTGACATTTGGGAAAGAATGATTTTTTTTCATTACGATTAAATAAAATACTAATCGAATAAAAAGAGGCAATTATTCTTTTGTTGTTAATTGATTTATTTTGAGCATTTAAACAAATACGATATTGAAATATTATCTTTTATTTTAAATAAGTACATGTATAATTTTAACATGTTCAGATTCAGAAGTAAAAAACAATTTTGATGACCTTATCGCACTCGCTAAAAATGTCTACAAGACATTTTTTTAATGCTCGCTTCCTAAACAGCATTACCTGTTCTAGGTTCAATGGGTATGATCTCAGCCAAAAAGATTGAAGATTTTTGATTTTTTGATTTTTTGATTTTCAGAAGTCTTAAATTCTTAAATCAGCAATCGCGAACCAACCATCGTTAATCCTAAAAGCACCCCTTTTTTGAGAACGCTGCAAATTTAATTAAGAATTTTTAATTAATAAAGGCTTCTCGATACAATTTTCTGAAAAAAGAAAATCACTCGAAGTGACGAGTATTTATTTTTAATCGAATTTTGGTTTTTTTCTATTTGCCTTTTTTTCGGCATTTACCCGTTTGTTTTTTAAGCGTTTTATTTTTACAGCTTTGGGCGTTTTGGTAGGTTTTCTTTTTTTAGGAATAATTAAAGCCTCCTTTATAAGTTGCAAAAATCGTTGTATTACTATTTGTTTGTTTTTGTGTTGGCTTCTACTTTCGCCACATTGTAGTAGTATACGATTTGCTTTTGTTATTTTATTTTTAAGTTGCTCTTTTAATCGCTCTTTTTGGGTTTCATTAAAAGCTTTCGATGTTTCTATATTAAAACTCAACTCAATTTTTGTTGCTACTTTATTTACATGTTGCCCTCCAGCTCCAGAACTTCTAATCGCTTTAAATTCTAACTCTTTTAAAAGCTCTTCTTGGTAATACATTACTCCTTTATTTGGTGGGTTGCTTTTAATAAATCGGTTACTGTTTTTACTGGGTTAAAGGTACTTAATGGCACTTCTACAAAAATAGAATTCCAGTATGCCATAGCGCCATTCCAAAGTCCAGGAAGTTCTAATGCTTTAAGGTCTTTTCCTGTTTTTGTTTTCATGGTAATAAAAGCCGTTTTAGGATCTGTAAAATTGTGTAAATTAAATTTTTCGCCTTTGTAATTTTTAGTACCACAAACCAAATCTACAGGATTAAAGTGAGTGGCATTTTTTAATATGCTTTTTTGTGCTTTATTTTTCTTGTCTATTTGTGCAGACTCTACAATTTGTAACGATATTTTTCCGTTTTCATCTTTTACCCAAAATGGTCCTCCTCCTGGTTCTCCTTCGTTTTTTACCATGCCACAAACGCGTATTGGCCGGTTTAGTTTTTCTATTAAATATGCAATTTGATAGGTGTGTGAGTATTTTTCAAATTCGCTACTTATTACTATCTGCATTTTATTTTTTAAAAATTTTGCAATTTCTACTAGCTTGCTTTCCGATAGGTTATTCGCTTCTAATTCTTTTAAATATAAAAATGCCTGTTCTTGTATCTCTAACAATATTCCTGCTAGCATTTTTTTGTATTGTGCTACTTCATTTTCATATTTAAAAACTACTACATTATCTATGTTTTTAATAAATATTACATCTGCATTTAATGCATTTAAATTATTTAGTAAAGCGCCATGACCAGATGGCCTAAAAAGCAAATCGCCATTGTCTTCTAGAAAAGGTTGGTTTTTTGGTGTTACGGCAATAGTATCTGTTGCTTGACTTTGATACGAAAAAGTAATATGAAATTTCGTGTTTGTTTTTGCTTCTACAATTTCCTCAATTCGTTTAAACTCGGCATCAAAAATATGCTTGTGTTTTTCTGAAATTGTAAAGTGCAAATTTGCCTGTTGGTTTGCTGATGCATACAAGGCAGCCTCGAACAAATGCTCTTCGAAAGCTGTAGATACATGGTCTTTATATTCATGAAAAGGCAACAACCCCTTTGGATAAAAGCCATAGTTAAGTTTATCTGCATCTAACATGGTTTTTATAAACTCTAGTTTTTGTTTGTTT
>JBMZDY010000032.1:0-12217 GCA_049614585.1 Oceanihabitans sp. | reverse complement strand
GGCATTAAGCGCGGTATTGGTGTGCTTGAGGACCGCTTTGGCGATATTAAAGACGAAGCTTCAATATTGCTTTTCGAAATTAGACAAAGCATAAACAAACTAAAAGGCAAAATTAATGGCAGCTTTACTTCTGCTTTAAACCAATACCACCAATTAGATTATTTAGACGATATACGCGAATCTGTTGTAGATAACAAACGTGTTCTTGCTGTAAAAGCAATGCACAGACGTAAAGTAAAAGGTGCTATCATGGGAAGCAGTAAAACAGGAAGCATTGTATATATTGAGCCAGAAACTACCTTACACTACTCCAGAGAATTACATAATTTAGAATTTGAAGAAGGCGAAGAAGTAATTAGAATTTTAAAAGAAGTAACCAATTTTATAAGACCACAAGCACATTTATTAAAACAATACCAAGATTTTTTAATAACCTTAGATGTTATTTCGGCAAAAGCAAAATATGCAAAATCAATGCATGCTATTTTGCCAGAAATAAACGAAAACAGAAGCCTCTTTTTACGGGACGCATACCATCCTTTACTGTATTTAAATAACTTAGAAAAGAAAGAAAAAACGTTTCCGCAAACGATAGAGCTTAAACAAGATAGCAGAATTATTGTTATTTCTGGACCAAATGCAGGAGGAAAAAGTATCACTTTAAAAACGGTTGGTTTATTACAAGTAATGTTACAATCTGGAATGCTAATTCCTGTGCATGAACGTAGTTCTGTTTGTTTGTTCGATAGAATTATAAGCGATATTGGCGATAACCAATCTATAGAAAACCATTTAAGTACGTATAGTTATCGACTGAAACAGATGAATTATTTTTTAAAAAAGTGTAATAAAAACACACTCTTTTTAATTGATGAATTTGGTACAGGATCCGACCCAGAACTTGGTGGTGCATTAGCCGAAACGTTTTTAGAAGAGTTTTACCATCGTGAAGCATTTGGAATAATTACAACACACTATTCCAATTTAAAACTCTTGGCAAACGAAATGCCTTTTATGCAAAATGCCAACATGCTTTTTGATGAAAAAAGCCTAGAGCCAATTTACAAACTAGTAATTGGTAATGCTGGAAGTTCCTTTACGTTTGAAGTTGCACAAAAAAATGGCATTCCGTATAGTTTAATAAACAGGTCTAAAAAGAAAATAGAACGTGGCAAAGTACGTTTTGATGCTACAATAGCGAAGCTACAAAAAGAACGAAGCAAACTAGAAAAAACAGGGCAATCCTTAAAGCAAAACGAAAAGAAAAAAATTGCTGAAGCAGATAAGCTAGAAGAAACCAATGCGAAAATTCAGAAAAAGTTAGAAAATTTTCAGGAGTTGTATGATAGTAATCAACGACTTATTTACTTAGGACAAAAAGTAAATGATTTAGCCGAAAAATTCTTCAACAACAAGCAAAAGAAAGCATTATTAGCAGAACTTTTTAAGTTAGTACAAATAGAAAATTCCAAACGAAAAAAAGTATCAGCAAAGCAAAAAAAAGCTATAAAACATAAAGAAACACAAGTAAAACAAGAAGCCGAAAAGAAGGTAGAAGTTATTCGTAAAAAGAAAAAAGCAGCCAAGAAAAAAGCCATTGTACCAGAAAAACCAAAAGCTATTTTAAAAGTTGGTGACAGAGTTAGAATGGAAGATGGTCGCGCAGTTGGTAGTATCGACACCATAGAAAAAGGAAAGGCTGTTGTGAATTATGGTATTTTTACAACTAATGTAAGTGTAGAGCAATTAGAACTTGTAGAAGCAGTGAAAAAGTAATGAATAAATTACCAAAAAACAAACAACTAATATTATTTGATGGTGTATGCAATCTCTGCAATACAAGTGTAAACTATGTAATAAAACACGATAAAAAAAATGTTTTTCTATTTGCTGCACTACAAAGCGATATTGGTAAGACCATAATAGAAAAATATAAAATTGATACTGTAAAGACCGATTCTATACTACTGTATTCTAAAGAAAAAGGATTAAAAGTAAAATCTACTGCAGCCTTACATATTGCAAAATATTTAGGCTTCCCAAATAACATAATGGTAATTTTTTTAATAGTACCAACGTTTATTCGCAATTGGGTGTATAACTATATTGCTAAAAACAGGTATAAATGGTTTGGCAAAAAAGATGCTTGTAGAATTCCGACTCCAGAATTAAAATCGAAGTTTTTAGAGTAATTACTTTAAACTTTCTAAAATAAAATCTACTGTTTTATTGGTGTTTTTATTATTATAATACGAATCTGTAATATGCTTTGCAGGAACTGCAAACCCTTTTTTGTGAAGCGATTGTATTGCGCTTAAGTAAGGCAAAGATATTTTACCAATTAGTAAATCTTTTAAATCCTTTCCTTGTTTGTAGTAGTTATATACTTTTTTTAAACCAGTTAAATACAAGTAATCTTTAGTAAAACCTCCTCCTCGATGTACTCTTACACTTAAATAATAAGCACTTTCTTTATCTAAATCGTATTGGTTATGTAAAAGCCTAAATGTTTTAGAAAATGAATAACCCTTAGCTAAACTATCTACAGCAATTACGCGATAGGCTAACTCTTTTAATCTTCTAACGGTTAAGTTATTACTCATATATTCCGAAAAAACAGCTAAGCCTTCTTGCGTTTCTTCGTAATTAGGAAATCCATGCGAGAATATTTTTAAAGGATGCAACAAACCATTCATAGCAGTTACCATATGCACACCAATTTCATGATTGGTAAGAATTGCTATTTCGTTTTCCGAAAAAGTATGGTTTTCATTAATAACCAAAGTTTTAATATTGTTTAAAACCATTGCTATTGCACTCATTTTATTTGAAAACTCTATGTTATAACAAAAACCGTAACGCGAAGAATATTCTCGAAATTTCTTCTCGGTTTCTTTTATATTATACTTTGGAATAAATTGTAAATCTTTTTCATCTTCTTCATTAAAATGCAAAATAAACTTGGCATTTTCTACATCTTCTTCATTTGGTGTACCAAAGGAATGCAACGAATTATAATAAAATTTGTCACCATCTCCAATGGTTTCAATACATTGTATTAATCCGGAATAGGCATAAATAATATCTTCATACAATTGCTTTATTTCTTCATCTTCAATTTGCTCAATAGGTTGCAAAAACAATTCACGATGTAGTTTAAAACGATCGAAATTAATTTTTGGATAGGTAAATACTGGATCTGTAGCATATTTTGAAGTAAAAAAACGTTCCTTTTCTTCTTCTATATTTGTGGGATTTACATAACTAAGAAGCTCAATTTTTTCGACTAATACATCTATGTTATGGTCTATTTCTAGTAATGTTTTTGTGCTTGTGTCTGCAAGATTCATAAAGAATGTGCTATTTGTATTTTAAGTAAAACGCCTTGGCATGTTGTGGTAATTTGGATTGCAATTCCTTTTCTACAGCTGCAACTACTTCTGGATATAGAATGTAGTTATACTCGTCGCAATATACTTTAGCAATTTCTGTTGCCAAAACTAAAGTATTTTTAAAGTTTGTAGTAATATATTTTAAAAAATAACCATTGCCTTGAAAGGTATCATTAATCTTAGAAGTGCTTTTTATATTATTTGGTAGTTTTATTTTACTTAGACTTTTTCTCCAAGTTTCAATAATTTCACCAAATTTATTATTGTCTACATTAGAAGTTCCTAAATTCCAGGTTGGTACTTCTCCACTCCATCGTTTCCAGTTATAGCTATGCATGTCGTACACTACACAAACACCAAACTTTTGTTCTAGCTTATTAATAAGCGCATGAACCACTTTATAAAAGTTAGTATGCTTTTCTAAGCTTTTCACTTTCATAGCTTCTGGAAGTTCTTCTTTCCAGAGTTGTTTTCCCCAAGCTGTTTCAAACACAGCTTCCTCTGGAGTTCTGTTCAAATCGTATTCAAACCTAGAATCCATTCCTGCAATTACAATAGGATGCGAGTGCACCATGTTTTTAGTTTCTGGGTCTTCTTCATACCAACGTTCATATTCGGTATGCAAGCAATTATCCCAAAGTTCTTTTCTAAATTGATGACCATCATGCACTGCAGCACATGCATAATGCACATACTTGTCTATTTTAATTGTAAAGGAATAATCTGTAGTAACTGCATGAAAACAGGTTTCTGCTTCAATATTTGCAATTATTTGATCTATTGTAAGTTTTTGCATTACGAATTCAATAATTTTTTCAAACTTCTGTAAGTTATACGCTCCATAACATCGAATTCACCATCTGCAAAAAATAAGATTTTAATTTCTGCAAGTAATTTTTCGGTATCGTTTTTTGTAAAATGATGCGCTTTTAAACCAGCTTGTATTTTTTGAATACTTTGGTAGTCGTTATCTGCATTAAACTCGTCGTGAATTTTTTGAAACGTTTGCATATCAACCTTTTTAATAATCAAGTTACGCTCTTTATTGTCTTCATTCATATTAGAATTTGCAGCATACAATAAGGTGTAAGCTATAAGTTCTTCTTTTGTCCAATGCATCGTATTTTCTTTTGTAATTAAAGTTCCATATTCGGTCCAAGAGCCATCGTAAACCGCAATATTTTTATAGCCAATTAAATCTGCTCCCAATGCTAAAACGCAAGCTGTAATACCAGAACCACAAGAGAACACGAGGTTTTCTTGTTTGCTTGTTGTGTTTGTAAAACCTTTTTGCAAAGCATTTTTAGGAAGCATTTTATGGTTTTGCAATAATGTTTTAAAAGGAAGGTTTATAGAGTTTGGTATGGTTCCGCTTCGTAATCCTTTTCTTGGTTCTGAAATTTCACCTGTAAACCTTTCGCTAGACCTAGCATCTATAATTGTATACTTCGCGTCTTTTTGAATTTTTAGTATATCTTCAAAAAACAGCATGTAATTTGGTTTTAATGAAGCTTGAAAACTTCCAGGATATACTTTATGTTCTTGTTTTTTTTCTATTGGAAACTTTTTACTTTTCCATTCTGGAAATCCGCCATCTAAAACTGCTACATTGTTATAACCGAAAGATTTAAAAAGCCACCAAGCCCTAGCGCTAGAATAAATTCCTTTTTCATCGTAAACAACAATTGCAGAGTCTAAATTTATACCTAATGCTTGCGCAGCTTTTGTAAAATGTTCTGCTGAAGGAAATGTACTAGGAAAAGGAGCATCTACTGCACTAAATTTATTTTTAATATCGAAAAATAACGAATTTGGAATTTGATTTTCTTCCGAAGGTATCGTAGTAGAACTTGTTACTTTAGGAATTGTTGCATTTAAAATTACTAGATTGGAAGCATTAGCGTTTTCCTGCAGCCATTCTACTGAAACTAAAGATTCTGAAATAGAAATAGTAGTCATAATTATTTAGATTCAAAACTTAATAGATTTTTCATTTCATTCTGAAAAATATCCTTTTTTAAGCATCTTCAACCGTTTTTCGTAAACGCGAACGTCTATCAAAAGCTTGTAATTTATCTATTACTTTGCTCTCTAGAAAATCGATTACACGCTCTTCAACTTTCACTTTGCTTTTGTATACTTTATTAATATAAGTAATTCCGCCAGGCGACATTACATTTACTTCTACTAATTTTCCACCAATTACATCAATACCAACAAAATACAATCCGTCTTTCACTAGTTTTGGACCAATTTGTTTGCATAATGCTTTTTCTGCTTTGGTAAGCGTGTGTTTTGCTATGCTTCCTCCTGCAGATACATTAGATCTATGGTCTTCTTTTCCAGGAATACGTTTCATTGCTCCTACAGGCTCTCCGTTTAGTAATAATATACGAACATCGCCTTGGTCTGCTCCTTCTATATAATCTTGAAGAATAACATAGTTAGAACTACCGTCGGAACTATTTATATAAAAATCTAGTAACGAATTAATGTTACTCATTGCAGATTTTTCAATTAAAATTACACCAGAACCGCCAAAACCATTTAGTGGTTTAATTATCATTTTATCTGCTTTCGATTCTTTAATCTGCTGTACTAAATAATTCTTGTTTTTTGAAACATGCGTGTTAGGAATTATATTACTATGTGCATCACCAAAAGCAGCAGTATATAATTTGTTATTCGCTTCCCGCATTCCTTGTAAAGAATTAATAATGAAAACATCATCTTTTACAGAATCTAAAAAATTTAACATTATTGGATCTAAAGGCGGATTTGCTCTAAAAAAAATAGCATCGAAACCTGCTAGCGGAAGCATTTCTTCTCTTAATTTGGCTTTATTATAAAAAGCTTTTAAAGTAGTAGGAACTTTATCCATTCTGTTAATAACCGAACAAAATGCATTAGTAACACTATCTCTAATGGTAAGATTTGCTGGCGTGCACATAGCAACACCATGACCTCTTTTAGCACATTCTTTCATTAACGCCAAACTGGTATCGTTTTCTGCATCAATTTCACTCCAAGGATACATGATAAAGCAAACATTCATAACTTTTATATTTTTGGTTGGTGATTAAATTTAGATAATCTTTTTATTTTCTATTTAAAAAGAAAGCATCTACTTATTTAACTTCTTCGTAATGGTCGTCCCAATTTTTAATTTTTGGCTCTCCAAGTTTTCCAACAGATTTTGCAACAACCATGGAAACCGTTGCGTCACCAGTTACATTAATAACGGTTCTACACATATCTAAAGGTCTATCTACTGCAAAGATTAATGCCAATCCAATTGGTAATAATTCGGGTGGTAATCCTACCGATTCTAATACAATTACCAACATTACCATTCCTGCACCAGGAACTGCAGCAGAGCCAATAGATGCTAATAAAGCGGTTAATACAATAGTAATTTGGTCTGCAAAAGTTAAATCTAAGCCTAAAGCTTGAAATATAAAAACTGCTGCAACTGCTTGATATAAGCTAGTTCCATCCATATTTATAGTTGCTCCAACTGGTAAAACAAAACTAGAAACTTCTTTGTCTACACCAATGTGTTCTTCTACACGTTCCATAGTAACAGGAAGCGTGGCAGCACTACTACTTGTAGAGAATGCTAATAATTGTGCTGGGCTTATTTGTTTTAAAAACCAAAATGGATTCTTTTTCGTAATTGTAGCTACAATAATGGTATAAAAAACAATCATTAAAGCAAGTCCAAGTACGACAACTCCCGAATATTGTAATAATGCTATAAGAATATCTGGATCATCTGAAGAAACTACAACACTTGCTAAAAGAGCAAATACAGCATAAGGTGCAGATAGCATAATAAGATCTACCATTTTTAAAACAATATCATTTAAAGAATCAAAAATATCTTTCATTGGTTTTGCTCGTTTTTCACCAATAAGCAACATCGAAATTCCTAAAAAGATAGCAAAGAAAATTACCTGCAACATAAGACCATTATTACTTAATGCCTTAAATGCGTTATCTGGAACCATGTCTTCCAAAAACTGTAATGGTCCACTTTCTACTTGTTTGGTAGCTTCGGCAATTTTACCTTGAACACTACTGTTTTCTGAATAAGTTGTAGTTAATTTTGTAATTGTTTCTTCTGAAACACCATTTCCAGGTTGCAGCACATTAACAAGTAATAGCCCTATAGAAATAGCAATGACAGTTGTCATGATATAAATAATAATAGTACGAATACCAATATTTTTAAATTTTGAAATGTCTTTTAAATCGGAAATACCTTTAATTAGTGAAGCTAATATTAGTGGAATTGCAATTAGTTTTAAAAGCTTAACAAAAATGGTTCCTATTGGTTTAATCCAATCGGCAACAAAATCTTTTCCCCAAGACGTTTGAAGCATGATGAAACCGAAAATGATACCAAGTAACATTCCTATTAAAATTTTCCAGTGTAGTTCTAGTTTTTTCATATTTTATGGCTGCGAAAGCAGGTATCTGTTTTAGTTAGTTAGTTTTTAATTTTATGTTATAAAGATAAAAATTTCAAATAGTCAATATTTTCATTTTTTTCTAAACGAAAACTTCAAGCACGTTTTTTATAAGTTTCCTGCCTTCGCAGGAATTTGGTTCAGCAAAAAATAGTCTACTAAAACCAAGGCTGCCATTGCCTCAACAATAGGAATAGCGCGAGGTACCACACAAGGGTCGTGTCTGCCTTTGCCTTGCATTTCTACAATTTCACCTGCATTATTTATGGTTTGTTGTTTTTGCATAATGGTTGCAACTGGTTTAAATGCTACACGAAAATAAATGTCCATTCCGTTACTTATTCCTCCTTGGATTCCGCCAGAAAGATTGGTTTTTGTGCTTCCGTCTGCATTAAATATATCGTTATGCTCGCTTCCTTTCATTTTTGCACCACAAAATCCGCTACCATATTCAAAACCTTTTACTGCATTTATAGATAGCATTGCTTTGCCTAATTCTGCATGTAGTTTATCGAAAACCGGTTCGCCTAAACCAACAGGAACGTTTTGTAAAACGCAAGTTACTGTACCACCAATGGTATCGCCTTCTTTACGAATTTCCTTAATTCTTGCAATCATTTGTTCTGCAATTTCCGAATCTGGACAACGAACAATGTTGCTTTCGGTTTTAGAAAAATCTAAATCTTGATATGGCTTATCTATAAATATTTCACCAACCGAAGACGTAAATGCATCTATTTTTACATTTTTTAGTACTTGTTTTGCAATCGCTCCAGCTACTACTCTACTTGCTGTTTCTCGTGCTGAACTGCGTCCTCCACCTCTATAATCGCGAACACCATACTTTTTGTCGTAGGTATAATCTGCGTGACTAGGACGATACACATCTTTTATGTGTGAATAATCTTTAGATTTTTGATTGGCATTTTTAATTACAAAACCAATTGGAGTTCCAGTGGTTACGCCTTCAAAAATTCCAGAAAGAAACTCTACAGTATCAGGTTCTTTACGTTGGGTTACAATTTCTGACTGACCAGGTTTTCTTCGGTTTAGTTCGTTTTGAATTGCATCAAAATCTAAGGCTATTCCAGATGGACAACCATCGATAATTCCTCCAATTGCTATTCCGTGAGATTCACCAAAAGTGGTGACTTTAAATATGTTTCCAAGCGTATTTCCAGCCATTTCTTTGTAACTAGTTTGTTTTTGTTGCTAATGTAAATCTTATATTACAAAAAAGAAAATTATAACAATGCATCTTTTAATATACTTATAGGATGCAAAGCTTCGCGTTGTGTTCCGTCTTTTATTTGATGTCTGCAACTAGTTCCATTTGCAGCTATAATAGTTTTTGAATCTGCCTTTCTAATTGCTGGAAACAAAGTTTGCTCTCCTATTTCCATACTCACTTTATAATGTTCTTTTTCGTAACCAAAACTTCCAGCCATACCACAGCAACCACTAGGTATAATGGTTACTTTATAATTTTCTGGAAGATTTAAAACCGCAAAACTAGAAAGCTGATTAGCTTGTGCTTTTTGATGGCAATGCCCATGAAACTTAATGGTTTTAGTTTCTTTTGTGAATTGCGAAGCAGATATGTTTCCTATTTTTATTTCTTGTTGTAGAAATTCTTCAATTAAAAAAGTGTTTTTTGCTATTTTTTCTGCGGAAACTTTATCGTCTACTAGTTTTATATATTCATCTTTAAAAGTTAAAATAGCAGAAGGTTCTATACCAATTAAAGGTGTTTCTGAAGTAACGATATCTTTAAAAATTGCTACGTTTTTAGTAGCCACATTTTTTGCTTGTTTTAATAATCCTTTTGAAATGAAAGCACGGCCAGATTCTTCGTGTTTTACAAGCTTAACTTGGTAGTTTAATTGCTGCAAAAGATGCACAGCATCTAAGCCAATTGCAGTGTCTAAAAAGTTTGTTAATTCATCATTAAACAAGTATACTAATTTTATTGTATTATTTTTATCTAATTGACTTACAGTATTATACTGTAATTCATTTAAACTCTTAGTTGACAATAACGGAAGACTTCTTTCTGTAGCAATATTTAAAGATTTTTTTAAAACTGAAGAAGTGAAACCATTCGAAAAAACAAAGTTTGTAAGCTTTGGGAAACGACTTCCAATTTGATTTAATTTGTTGTTATAAGCGAACAATTTAGTACGTAAAGAAACACCGTTTTCTTTTTGATATTGGTACTGAAACTCTGCTTTTAAACTTGCAACATCTACACTACTTGGGCACTCGCTAGCACATGCTTTACAGCTTAAACATAAATCGAAAACATCTTTTAATTCTTTATGATTAAACTTATTAACTTTTTCTGAATTGGTTAAAAACTCGCGCAATGCATTTGCTCTTGCTCTTGTGGTATCTTTTTCGTTTTTGGTTGCTCGATAACTCGGACACATGGTTCCGCCAAACTCTGGAAGTATTCTACAATCGCCAGAACCATTGCATTTTTCTGCTTCGCGAAGTATACCTTGCGATTTTGAGAAATCTAAAAGCGTTTCAATTTCTGGTTCTATTCTATCGACTGGGTAACGCAAACTTTTGTCCATTGCAAATGCGTTTACAATTTTTCCTGGATTGAAAATATTTTCAGGATCGAAAGCAGATTTAATTCGTTTTAAAATTTCGTAATTAGCTTCACCAATCATTAGTGGAATAAACTCTGCACGAACAATACCATCGCCATGTTCGCCACTCATAGAGCCATTATATTTTTTAACTAGTTTAGCAACATCTGTTGTAATCTTTCTAAAAAGAACCACATCTTCTTGTTGCTTTAAATTCAATATTGGCCGTAAATGCAACTCTCCTGCTCCAGCATGCGCATAATACACAGCCTTTTGGTTATAGGTTTTCATTAAAGTGGTAAACTCAGCAATATAGTTTGCTAAATCTGGTAAAGCAACTGCAGTATCTTCAATACATGCAACGGTTTTTTTATCACCAATCATGTTACCAAGAATACCTAATCCTGCTTTTCGTAATGCAATTGCTTTATCTATTTCTGCGTCTTGCAACAAAGGATTTGCATAACTTAAGCCTTCTTTTTGTAATGCTTCTACAAGTTGGTTGGCTTTATTTTTGGCTATTTCTGGAGTATTTGCTTTTACTTCGCACATTAATATAGCTTCAGGATCGCCTTGTACAAATTGCCTGTTTTCCTCTTGTGTTTTGTTATGTTTTGTTAAATCAAGAATGGTTTTATCCAACATTTCGCAGGTATGCAAATTGTGTTGCATAACAGTTTTTACACTAGTTAAACAGTCGGTAATATTATTAAAATGAGCAGCAACTAGGACGCTTTCGGTTGGTGGAAGTACATCTAATTTTAAAGTGATTTGTGTTGTAAATGCCAAAGTACCTTCGCTTCCAGCAAGTAATTTGCACATGTTGAAGGTGGAATTTGAATCGGAACTTGAATTTGAAGTTGAAAAAACTTCCGATTTAATCAATTCATCAATAGCGTAACCTGTATTACGTCTGTGAATTTTAGGGTTTGGAAACTCGTTTTTTATTTGAAGCTGTACAGCTTCCGAAGCTAATTCGGTATAAATAGTTTTATAAATACTTCCTTCTAAAGTATCTAGTTTTGTTTTATTATGAAATGCATCTGAAGACAATTCCGTGAAAACGACAGCATTACCATCGCTTAAAATTGTATGCATTTCTAGCACTTTATCTCTGGTAACACCATATTGAATGGAAGTGGTTCCAGAGGAGTTGTTACCAACCATTCCGCCAATCATGCAACGATTGGAAGTAGAGGTATTTGGACCAAAAAAGAGTCCGAAAGGCTTTAAATAGTTATTTAGTGAATCACGCACAACTCCTGGTTGCACAGTAACGGTTTTCGCTTCTTTATTAACATTAATTATTTTTGTGAAATGCTTGGAAACATCGACTACTATTCCGTTACCAACACATTGTCCAGCTAAGGAAGTTCCTGCAGTTCTAGGTATTAAAGAAGTATTGTTTGTTTTAGCATAAGCGATGAGAATCCTGATGTCTTCTTCATTTTTTGGAAAAGCAACAGCTACAGGTAATTTTCTATAAACCGAAGCATCTGTTGCGTAAATAGATCGCATTAAAGTATCGAAATGCAACTCTCCTTCTAGTTCGTGCTTTAGGCTATTTAAAGTATTACTTGTAATGCTTTTCATTATTTTAAATAAAGGCGAAATCTTTTAAAGCCTAAATTTACACTTAGTTTGTTAAAAACTGTAATTCTGCTAATTAATATTTAGCAAATACCGTATTTTTTTATGTAGATTTATAACCATGCAACAACAAAAAACTCTAGCAATAATGGCAGCTGGTTTAGGT
>JBMZDY010000031.1:0-12476 GCA_049614585.1 Oceanihabitans sp. | reverse complement strand
TCAAATTTTATTAAGCATTATAATGTAAAGACTTTCATTTTAAAATAAAACAAAATTGTCTGCTGTGCAAAAAATACGTGTTTATACGTATTTTTTAATAGTCAAATACTTCTTACATTTACTATGCTATTAAATTAGTTCTTAGGGAGAATTACTTTACTTAAAACTCTATATTGAATTATATAGAGTTTTTTGCTTTTTTAAAAGCAATAGCAAAAAATACGTGTTACTACGTATTTCATATTAAACAAACACATAGTATATTTACTATAAGCTATTAATCAATCCTGTGAAGAGGGAGTTTAAAAAATTATTCTATAAAACAAAACATTTTGTAGAAACAAAACTAAAGGTTATGGACACCGATTTAAACAAAACAAATAAATATTTATATTATAGTTTATTACTTATAGTATTTACTACTATAGTTTTAAATATAGTAGTAAATTTCTTTTAATTTTTAGTTAGTTAGTTTAAAAGAAAAAAGCGCAAATACTTTTTAAGTATTGCGCTTTTTATATTTTATAAATACTAATATTATAGTTCTAAAGCCTTTTTAATATTATTATCCATTAATAATTCGGTAGGGTTTTCTAGTGCTTCTTTTACTGCTACTAAAAATCCAACCGATTCTTTACCATCAATTATTCTATGGTCGTAAGAAAGGGCTACAAACATTATAGGTCTAATTTCTACTTTTCCTGCAATAGCAACTGGACGTTCAACAATATTATGCATTCCAAGAATACCACTTTGAGGTGGATTAATTATTGGTGTAGACAACATACTTCCAAATACGCCTCCATTAGAGATTGTAAAAGTTCCTCCTGTCATTTCATCTACCGTTATTTGACCATCTCTTGCTCTAATTGCCAATCGTTTCACTTCGGCTTCTACTCCTCTAAAACTTAATTTTTCGGCGTTTCTAATAACAGGAACCATTAAACCTTTAGGTCCAGAAACTGCTATAGAAACATCTACAAAGTCATAACTTAGCATTTCTTTTCCATCGATCATTGAGTTTACTGCAGGATACATTTTAAGTGCTCGTACAACTGCAAGTGTAAAAAAGCTCATAAATCCTAAACCTACACCATGCTTTGCTTTAAAGTCTTCTTTATATTCTTTACGTAATGCAAAAATAGGTGACATGTCTACTTCGTTAAAAGTAGTAAGCATAGCCGTTGTATTTTTTGCTTCTACTAAACGCTCTGCTACCTTTCTACGTAGCATAGACATTTTACTTCTAGAAGTACCACGCCCTTCTACATTTATTTCTTTTCCCATGGATGGCACACCTTGTACAGCATCTTCTTTGGTTATTCTACCATCTTTACCTGTGCCTTTTATTGCAGATGCTTCCATTCCTTTTTCAGCTAAAATCTTTTTAGCTGCAGGACTTGCAGTACCTGTTGCATAGGTTTCTGTTTTAGGCTTATCTACAGATGTTGTAACTGCCTTTGTTTTGGCTGTCTTTGTCGCTTTATCTGGTGCTCCTCCTTCTGGTTTTGCAGCACTTGTATCTATTAAACATACTACTGCACCAACAGCAACAGCATCTCCTTCTTCTGCTTTAAAAGTAATAGTACCACTCGCTTCGGCTGGAAGTTCTAAGGTTGCTTTATCGCTATCTACTTCTGCAATAGCTTGGTCTTTTTCTACATAATCACCTTCTTCTACTAACCATGTAGCTATTTCTACTTCTGTTATAGACTCTCCTGGTGAAGGAACTTTCATTTCTAAAATCATGCTCAATAATTTTATTTTTTATTATCTCTGATTATTTTTTGTTTTATCGAAAACGTAATCAATTACTTCTTGATGACGTTTTTTAGATCGAACAGAACTTCCTGCTGCAGGAGCTCCATAAGGTCTTCTTGTTGCTGCTCGCCAAGTCTTGCATGCGTCTAAATGCATTAACATATGGCTATACGCTCCCATATTTCTAGGCTCTTCTTGTGCCCAAACTACATCTTTTGCATTGGCGTATTTGCTTAGTACTTTATTAATCGCTTCTGTTGGTAATGGAAAAAGCTGTTCTATACGTACTAAAGCTACATCTTCTCTTTCTAATTTTTGCTGATTCTCTAATAAATCGTAATAGAACTTTCCAGTTACAAATACTAAAGTTTTTACTTTTTCTGCTTTTGCATTCGCATCGTCTATAAGCATCTTAAAGCTTCCGTTTGCAAACTCGTCTACGGTTGATACTACTAATGGATGGCGTAATAAACTTTTTGGTGTAAATACTATTAATGGCTTTCTAAAATCTGCTTTCATTTGTTTACGCAACAAATGGTACATATTTGCTGGTGTAGAGCAGTCTACAACAAACATATTATCTTTTGCACATAATTGTAAATACCTTTCCATTCTTGCAGATGAGTGCTCTGCTCCTTGGCCTTCGTAACCATGTGGTAATAACATGACTAACCCATTTTGAGTTTTCCATTTATCTTCTCCTGAAGATATATATTGGTCTAACATTATTTGTGCACCATTACTAAAATCGCCAAATTGTGCCTCCCAAATGGTAAGTGTTTTAGGGCTTGCCATAGCATAACCATAATCAAACCCAACCACGCCATATTCAGATAGTAACGAGTTATAAATAAAGAATCTACCTTGGTTTTCGCTTATGTTATTTAGTAATATAATTTCTTCTTCACTATCTTCTACTTTTACTACAGCGTGACGATGTGAAAAAGTACCACGTTCTACATCTTGACCAGAAATTCTAACATCGTAACCCTCTTCTAATAGGGTTCCATATGCTAAATGTTCTGCCATTGCCCAATCCAGTTTATCTTGATCGAACATGGTTTGTCTAGATTGTATTAAACGAGATATTTTTCGAATAAACTTTTTATTTTCTGGAAGATTAGAAAGTACTTTTGCGATTTTTGCAAGTCCTTCTTTAGAAAATGTAGTATTTACAGCTTGTATCATTCTATCTTCTTCTGCGGTAGAATAATTAACCCATTCATTTTGCATAAATGGTGTGATTTCTGTATTCTTTATTTTTCTAGAATCTTCTAATTTTTCTTCTAAAGAATCTTTGTATTCTTTTTCTAATTTAGAAACATAATTTTCATCTATTATACCTTCTGCTATTAATTTTTCGGCATATAAATCTCTTGGGTTTCTATGCTTTGCTATTGCTTTATATAATAGTGGTTGTGTAAATTTTGGTTCGTCACCTTCGTTATGGCCGTACTTTCTATACCCTAACATATCTATAAACACATCGCGTTTAAATTTCATTCTAAAATGAAGTGCAAATAAAACGGCATGTACAACTGCTTCTGCATCGTCTGCGTTTACGTGTAACACAGGCGATAGGGTTACTTTCCCTACATCTGTACAGTAGGTACTAGAACGTGCATCTAAGTAATTGGTTGTAAAACCTATTTGGTTATTTACAACTATATGTATAGTACCATTTGTTTTATAACCATCTAGTTGCGCCATTTGCACAACTTCGTAAACAAGTCCTTGCCCAGCAATTGCTGCATCTCCATGCACTACTATTGGCAATACTTGCGATGGATTTTCTGGATATTTATCGTCTTGTTTTGCTCTAGTAATTCCTTCTACTACTGCTCCTACTGTTTCTAGGTGCGAAGGGTTTGGAGCTATATTTAAGTTTATTTTTTTTCCGGTATCTGTAACGCGATCACTAGTCCACCCTAAGTGGTATTTTACATCACCATCAAAAACTTCCTGTTCGTAATCTTTACCGTCGAATTCGCTAAATATGTCTTTTGCAGACTTTCCAAATATATTGGTTAAAGTACTTAAACGGCCTCTATGTGCCATTCCCATTACAAACTCTTTTACATCGTATTCTGCAGCAGTTTCTATTAATGCATCTAGAGCAGGAATTAAAGACTCTCCTCCTTCTAAAGAGAATCGTTTTTGCCCAACATATTTGGTATGTAAAAAGCTTTCAAACGACACTGCTTCGTTTAATTTTTTAAGAATATGCGTTTTTTCGGAAGCAGAGAATTTTGGTTGATTATCGTTTATATTCAACTTATTCTGTATCCAAGAAATTTCTTCAGGCTGTCTAATATACATATATTCTACACCTATTGAATTACAATAAATTGCCTCTAAATGATTTCTAATTTCGTTTAGCGTTTGTGCTCCAATTCCAATTATATTTCCTGCATTAAAAACAGTTTGTAAATCTTTTTGATTTAAACCAAAGTTTTCAATTTCTAGTGTTGGCGCATATTTTCGTCTAGCTCGAACTGGATTGGTTCTGGTAAACAAATGCCCTCTGGTTCTATAACCATCTATAAGTTTAACTACCTGAAATTCTTTTTGAACTTGTTCTGGTATTTGTGTAGTAACACCTTCTACAATTTCGTTATCAAATCCATAGTTTTCGGTACCAAAATCGTACCCTTGAAAAAAGGCTCTCCAACTCGGCTCAACTGCGTCTGGGTTTTTTAAATATTGGTCGTAAAGTTCAGCAAAGTATGCTGTATGTGCTGCGTTTAAAAAGGAATATTTATCCATTATTTTTTTTGAAAGAGTCTAGCTTCAACAAAATTTCTTCAAAAATACAACTTTTACTAAAATTATAAGGCGTTTTACTATATTTATAGTTAAGAATTAACAATTTATTCTAATATGATTTTAAACCGCTTTATTACTAAAAAAAATAGGATGCTTCTAGTTTGTATTTTTTTAACTAGTTTTTCTACAATAGCACAAAACCTTCCCGAAGAACGCCAAAGTAACTTTTGGAAAAACGTTAGGTTTGGTGGTGGCATTGGTTTAAGTTTTGGCGATGGTTTTTTTAGTGGTAGTATTTCGCCTAGTGGCATATACCAATTTAATTCTAAATTTTCTTTAGGATTGGGGCTGAACGCTACTTATAATAAACGAAAAAACTTTTATAAATCTACAATTTTTGGTGGTAGCATACTTGGCTTTTATAATCCTATTCGCGAATTACAGCTTTCTGTAGAGTTTGAAGAATTACATGTAAATAGAGATTTTGACACAAATTATGTTGCAAATATTGATACTACATATTGGTCGCCAGCTTTATTTGTTGGTGCAGGATATCGTGTTCAAAACTTAACTATTGGTGTACGATACGATTTATTGTACGATACCAATAAAAGTGTGTATGCACAGGCCTGGATGCCATTTGTACGCGTATACTTTTAGTGATAAATTAACTTTTTTACGAATATTTATTTTTAAACCAAACTTTTTGCCATTCGCGTTTTAAAATTAAAAACGCTACTTCTTCGGCTAATTTTAAACTATCGCTACCGTCTAATTTTTTTATTTGATTTTCGGAAACATCTATTATATATAACAGGCTTAAATAATCGGCAAATTTTTCCTGGATTAATCTATAAATGGTTTCGTGAAGTTGCAGCTTTAAATTGGCAGGCGTTATTGCAAGATTAAAGTCTAAATCTATATTTGCGTAAAGAAAATCTTTATTGAGCTGTTGAATTAATTTTCTATACAGCTGTAATTGGTTTGCCTCTTCTATTAACTGTGTAAATGTAGTTGGTACTTGCATTTTTTTATAAACCCGTTTTCCTGTTTTTTTTTACAAAGCCTTTTACTTATACTTTTCTTTTCATAAGCTTATCTCCAAATTGTTTTAATGCAATTTTATGTTCATCCGAAATATTTAATGTTTCTAAAACTAAATAAGCTTTATTAGTGTAAATTTCAATTTCTTGCTTGGTCGCTTTCGCTGCTCCACTACTAACAAAAACCTCTTTTATTGCTTCTATTTTATCGGTTGTGTCTGTTGGGTTTATACTAAACAAATGCAACAATTGTTGTTTTTCTTCTTCGGTAGAAAATGCTAATGCTTTTAAATATAAAAAGGTTTTTTTGTTTTCAATAATATCTCCTCCTACTTGTTTCCCAAATGTTTTAGGGTCTCCAAATGCATCTAAATAATCGTCTTGTAATTGAAAAGCAATACCAAGGTTTTTTCCAAATTGGTAAATTGCTTCTTGGTCTGTAATAGAAGCTTGTGCTACAATTGCTCCCATTTGCATTGCTGCTCCTACTAAAACAGCAGTTTTATACTCTATCATTTTTAAATACTCGGTAATTGTAACGTCTTCGCGAGTCTCAAAATCAATATCGTATTGTTGTCCTTCGCAAACTTCTAAAGCGGTTTTACTAAATAGTTTTGCTAATGCTAAAAATATTTTAGGCTCGTATTTTTCGAATAATTGATATGCTTGTATTAACATTGCATCGCCAGATAGAATTCCCGTATTTAAATTCCATTTTTCATGAACCGTTTCTTTTCCTCGACGCAAAGGAGCATCGTCCATAATATCATCATGTACCAAAGAAAAATTATGAAATACCTCTATACTTAAAGCAGCATTTAAAGCCTTTTTATAATCGCCTCCAAAAATTTCAGAAGTCATTAAAGTTAAAACCGGTCGCAGTCTTTTTCCGCCTAATTGTAATATGTATTCTATTGGCTTATATAAGCCTTCTGGTTCTCTATAAATTACATATGCATCTAGATACTTGGTAAATGCATTTTGATAGTAAGCTGTTTTTTGCATGCCACAAAAATAATGTAAATGCAGCAACAAAAGCATGCCTTTTTTATAAATGTTAAGAAATTATTAAAACTTTGGAAACTTTTTAGGTTTTTAAAGTTTCCTGCTTTACATTTGCACAATATTATGAGAGAAAAAATTATACATAAGGCAGCAGACCTATTTTTAACTTTAGGTTTTAAAAGTGTAACAATGGACGATATAGCTAGCGAAATGGGCATATCTAAAAAAACCATTTATGTTCATTTTAAAAACAAAACCAAGCTAGTTGAAGCTACTACATTTTTTATGTTCGAAAACATTTGTGGTGGTATAGACTCTATATGTTTGGCTTCGCACAACCCAATTGAAGAGTTATATGATATTAAAATGTATGTTATGAATTTTCTGAAAAACGAAAAAACATCACCTCAATATCAATTAAAAAAATATTATCCAAAAATTTTCCAAGACTTACAAATTAAGCAGTTCGAAAAAATGCACGAATCGGTTAAAGAAAGTATACAAAAAGGAGTAGACACAAACTTATTTAGAAAAACTATTGATGTCGATTTTATCTCTAGAATGTATTTTAACGGAATGTCTGGAATTAAAGACCAAAACATTTTTCCAGTAGAAAAATTTAGCATGAATTACTTAATGGAAAGCTATTTAGAATACCACCTAAGAGCAATTTGCACTACAGAAGGAATACAAACACTAAACAAATTTACAAACACCAATCCATCTTAATAATTTAGAATGAGAACGAGTATTACACTTATACTACTATTATTTACTACTATAGGTTTTGCACAAGAAAACCCCACAAATTTTAGTTTGCAAGAAGCAATAGACTATGCTTTAGAAAATAATAGAACCGCAAAAAATGCAGCAAGAGACATTCTTGTAGCCGAACAACAAAAAAAGGAAACTACTGCTACTGGTTTACCGCAATTAAGCGCAAAAGTAGATTACCAAAACTGGTTAAAACAGCAGGTTTCATTATTGCCAGGTGAATTAGCAGGAGAAGCACCAGGAACTTTTATAGCAGTACCATTTGGAACCAAACAAAGTATGAATGCTACCGCAACATTAAACCAGCTGTTGTTTGATGGTTCGTATATTATTGGTCTACAATCGGTAAAAGTATATTTAGAAATTGCAGAAAATGCCAAAGAAAAAACAGATTTAGAAGTACGAAAAGCAGTAATTAATGCTTATGGAAATGTATTAATTGCTAAAGAAAGTATTGGTATCTTAAATAGAAACATTACGGTTTTAGAAAAGAATCTAGAAGAAATTACAAAAATTTACGAAAACGGTTTAGAAGAAGAAGAAAGTGTAGAGCAATTACAAATAACATTATCTAGTTTAAAAAGCCAATTAAAAAACACGAAAAGGCTACAAAAACTAGCGTACCAAATGTTTAATATTACAATTGGTATAGATGTAAATAATGCAACCGTTTTAACCGATAGCCTGGAGTTGCTAACAAAGCAAAACATGTCGCTTAGCTTGCTTTCGATAGACGAAAACATAGAAAACACGATAGATTATAAGATAGCCAACAACGATAAAACTTCTAAAGAAATATTATTAAAATACGAAAAAAGCAAAGCATTACCATCGTTATCTGCATTTGTAAATGGAGGTTATATAGCAAACAGTAATACGTTTTCGTTTGTAAACAAAAACCAAAAATGGTTTAGCTCTTCCTTATTAGGCGTAAGCTTAAACATTCCTATTTTTAGTTCGGGAATGCGAAGTGCAAAAACACAACGTGCCAAAATAGATTTTGAAAAATCTAAAGACGATTTAACCGAAGTAGAGCAACAATTAAAACTTAAAATAGCAGCCGCAAAAAGCGACTACCAATTTGCTATAGAAGAATACCAAAACAAAAAAGACAACTTAGCACTTGCAGAACGTATAGAACAAAAAAATGAAACTAAATTTTTTGAAGGTATTGCTTCTAGTTTCGAATTACGTCAAGCACAAACACAACTATATGCTAGCCAACAAGAATTACTTCAAGCCATGCTAGATGTAATAAATAACAAAGCAGAACTAGAAACCATTTTAAATTCTACAAACAACTAAACTACATAATAATGAAACATATATTCTCAATAATTTTAGCAACCATTCTTTTAACAGGCTGTAGTAGCGAAAAGAAAAAAAACTCCTTAGAAAAAGTTTTAGAAAGCAATAATTTAGAAACCATTCGAATAAAACGAGGAGAAGTTGTAGCACAACAACAGGAAATTGCTAGCCAATTAAAACAACTAGATGCAAAAATTGCAGTATTAGATACCACAAAAAAAATTCCTTTAATAACAACATTTAAAGCAGAACAAAGTGTTTTTAACCATTATTTAGAATTACAAGGAAATGTAAGTACCAAAAAAAACTTGGTGATTTTTCCAGAATATAGTGGCATTTTAACGCAAGTATATGTAACCGAAGGCCAAAAGGTAAACAAAGGGCAAACCTTAGCAAAAATAGACGATGGCGGAATGAGCCAACAACTAGCACAAGTACAAATACAGGCAAGCCTAGCAAAAACTACTTTTGAAAGACAAGAGCGCCTTTGGAAACAAAAAATTGGTAGCGAAATGCAGTATTTACAAGCAAAATCTAATTTCGAGGCACAAACCCAAGCGGTAAATCAAATTAAACAACAATTAGCAAAAACAATTGTTAGAGCTCCTTTTTCTGGAACTATAGACGATATAATTACCGAACAAGGAAGCGTTGTAGGAGCTGGACAATCGCAGTTAATGCGAATTGTAAACCTAGACAATATGTATATAGAAACCGATGTGCCAGAGCGCTACATAACAAACGTTACAAAAAACAAAGTGGTACAAGTAGAGTTTCCTATTTTAAATAAAACTATAGATACTAAAATACGTCAAGCTGGTAGTTTTATAAATCCAGCAAACCGTACATTTAAAGTAGAAATTGCTGTGCCAAACAAAGACAAAACCATAAAACCAAACTTAACCGCAAAACTTAAAATTAACGATTACTCCAACAACAAAGCGTTATTAATACCACAAAGTATTATATCAGAAAACGCAGATAGCAAGCAATATATTTACATTGTAAAAGACAAAAACAAAAATCAAGAAGGCATTGCAGAGCGAGTTTTTATTGAAACCGGGAAAACGCAAGGAGATGTAATAGAAGTTGTAAATGGAATTTCCGATGGTGCAGAAATTATTCAAGAAGGCGCAAGAAGTGTAAAAAATGGACAAACCGTAAAAGTAATCAACCTGTAATTTAAAGCTGATGATTAAAAAGAAAACAAACAAAAAAGTCGAAAAAGAATTCGGCTTATCTTCTTGGGCGATAAATAACAAAACCACCATGTATGTGGTAATGTTTGTAATATTTTATCTAGGTGTTTCTGCATTTATAGAAATGCCGCGAGAGAGTTTCCCAGAAATTAAGGAAACCAAAATTTATATAAGCACACCTTTTTTTGGTAATACAGCCGAAGATATTGAAAAACTAATAACAGATCCGTTAGAAGAAAAACTTAAAACGGTAAGTAATGTTATAGAAATAACCTCAACCTCGCAAGAAGACTACTCGATGGTTATTGTAGAGTTTGATGAAAAAATGGAAGTTGAAGCTGCCAAACAAAAGGTTAAAGATGAAATCGACTCGGAAACCTCTAGTGAAGACTGGCCAACATTTAATGGTGCAAAAGTAGAACCTAACGTTTTTGCTTTAAGTATGAGTGAAGAAATGCCAATACTTAATATTAATATTTCTGGCGACTATACTGTTGGAAAATTAAAAGAGTTTGGCGAACACCTTCAAGACGAAATAGAAGGGCTTCAAGAAATAAAACAAGTAGATATTCGTGGTGTACAAGACAAAGAAGTTGAAGTAGCTGTAGACATCTATAAAATGCAAGCTGCAAAAGTAAGTTTTGATGATATAATCAATACAATTAACAGAGGTAATTCAACCATGTCTGCTGGTAATTTAATAACTAGTGGTCAACGACGAACCATAAGAATACTTGGTGAAATTGAAAAACCTTCCGATTTAAATAATTTTGTTGTAAAATCTGAAAAAGGAAACGCCATATATTTAAAAGATGTCGCAAAAGTTTCCTTTAAAGAAAAAGACATTACAACCTACGCCAGAAAACAAGGAAGCCAAGTTATAATGCTAGACGTTAAAAAACGTGCAGGATCAAACATGGTTGCTGCTGCAGAGCAAATTAGAACCATGGTTGAAGATGCCAAAAAAAATGTCTTCCCTTCCGATTTAGAAGTAACAATTGCTAACGACCAATCTTCGGTAACTATTGCTGCTGTAGACGATTTGGTAAACAATATCCTTTTTGGGGTAATACTAGTAGTTACGGTATTAATGTTTTTCTTAGGCTTTAAAAATGCCATTTTTGTAGGATTTGCAATACCAATGTCTATGTTTATGTCACTCATGATATTAAATATACTTGGCTACACTTTAAATACCATGATTCTTTTCGGACTAATTATGGGACTTGGAATGCTAGTAGATAACGGGATTGTAGTGGTAGAAAACGTATACCGTTTAATGGATGAAGAAGGCATGAGCAGAATGGAAGCTGCAAAAAAAGGAATTGGCGAAATTGCTTTTCCTATTATTATTTCTACAGCAACTACTGTTGCTGCATTTATCCCCTTAGGTTTATGGCCTGGAGTAATGGGTGAATTCATGAAACTATTACCAATTACATTAGGAATTGTATTAAGCTCATCGCTTATTGTAGCAATCTTTTTCAACTCGGTTTTAGTATCAAAATTTATGAGTACCGAAGACAAGGACATGCCTTTAAAACGAATAGTTATACTAACATCCATAATGGTTGTTTTAGGGATTATTGTCTACCTAGTTGGTGGTACAAATAGAGCCTTAGGCACATTAATGATTGTAACCGCTATTTTACTTTGGGTGTATCGACTGTTTTTACGAAAACTAGCAAATATATTTCAATCAAAAGTATTGCCACGACTAGAAAACTGGTACGAGCGTCAATTACGTCGTGCACTTTCAAAATCTAGGCCTTACTGGTTAATTGGCGGCACGTTTGTTTTGCTAATAATATCGTTTATAGGTTTTGGTGCTTCAGTAGCAAGTCAACGTACAAAAATTGAGTTTTTCCCAGACAATAAGCCAAACCAAATTATTGTATATATAGAGTATCCGCAAGGTACAGATATCGAAAAAACAAATGCCATTACCAAAGAAATAGAAAGCAAGGTTTATGCTGTATTAAACAACCAACAATATACAGATGGCGACTACAATTTTATGGTAGAAAGTGCTGTATCTCAAGTAGGAGAAGGTGCAGGAAACCCTACAGCAGATGCTGGTTCTGGAGGCGAATTACCTCATAAAGGAAAAATTACAGCATCTATGCGTGAATTCAAATACAGACGTGGTCAAGATAGCGAGTTGCTGCGTCAAAAAGTGCAAGCTGCTTTAGTTGGTATTTATCCTGGCGTTTTAATTTCTGTAGAAAAAGATGCCAATGGCCCACCAGCTGGAGCACCAATAAATATTGAAATTGAAGGGAACGACTATGGCGAATTAATCACTATAGCAGAAAGAATGCGCGATTTTATTAACTCTAAAAATATCCCTGGAGTAGATGAAATAAAAATTGATGTAAATAAAGACAAACCAGGTATGCAGGTTATTGTAGACCGTAAAAAAGCTGGAGAATTAGGTGTTAATGCTGCTCAAGTTGGACAACAAATTCGTAATTCTATTTTTGGTGCTAAAGCTGGTATTTATAAAGAAGATGGTGAAGACTACGATATTTATGTGCGTTTTAATAAAGAAAATAGATACAACTCGAATGCTGTATTTAATCAAAAAATAACCTTTAGAGACAACACAGGTAATGTAAAA
>JBMZDY010000030.1:0-12601 GCA_049614585.1 Oceanihabitans sp. | reverse complement strand
AACACAAAATATGCTCAAGGCGGAGTTGCTGTTGTTCTAGATTCTGAAGAAGATTCTTTTAAAAAACACATTCAAGACACTTTAATAGCTGGCGATGGATTGTGCGATGCTTCGGTAGTAGAAATGGTTGTAAAAGAAGGGCCTAAACGATTAAAAGAGCTAATAAATTGGGGCGCAAATTTTGATTTAAATGCGAAAGGGAAATTCGACTTAGGCAAAGAAGGTGGCCATTCTGAATATCGAGTAGTACATCATAAAGATATTACAGGTTTCGAAATAGAAAGAGCATTATTGCAGCGTATTCAACAACTTAATAATGTGAGTTTATTAACGCATCATTTCGCTATAGATTTAATTACAGAACATCACTTAGAAACTAAAAACACCAAAACTATTTCGTGTTATGGAGCTTATGTGTTTAATCAGAAATCTGGAGATATCATTACCATAAAATCTGAAAACACTTTATTAGCATCAGGTGGAATAGGTCGTGTTTATGGGCATACTACCAACCCAATTATAGCAACAGGAGATGGTATTGCTATGGCTTACCGAGCGAAAGCGAAAATTGAAGATATGGAGTTTATTCAATTTCATCCAACGGTTTTATATAATCCTGAAAAAGGTACTTCTTTTTTAATTTCTGAGGCTGTTAGAGGGTTTGGGGCTTATTTGAAAAATAAAAAAGATAGGCGATTTATGCTTGATTATGATGTTCGTGCAGAATTAGCCTCAAGAGATATTGTCTCACAAAGCATAGATAACGAATTAAAAAAATCTGGAGATTCACATGTTTATTTAGACTGTACACATTTAGATATTGATGAGTTTAAAAAACATTTTCCTAATATTTATAAGGAATGTCTTAAGAATCATATAGATATTGCAAAAGATTGGATTCCAGTGGTTCCAGCATCTCATTATTTATGCGGAGGTATTGTTGTCGATAAAGATGGAAAAACGTCAATTAATAATTTATATGCATGTGGAGAGTGTACAAGAACAGGATTGCATGGCGCAAATAGATTGGCTTCAAATTCATTATTAGAAGCTTTGGTTTATGCTCATAATATTTTTAAATATTTAAGTGCAAATCCAGCGAAATCGTTAGATTTAGAAATACCCGAATGGAATGATAAAGGAACAATAATTTCTAAAGAACATGTTTTAGTAACTCATAATCTTAATCAATTACAAGCATTAATGCGCGACTATGTTGGTATTGTTAGAAGTAATAAGCGACTAACCAAGGCGATAAATCATTTAGATTTTATATATAAAGAAGTAGAAGGATTGTATAGAGAGTCTAAGGTAACAACGCCACTCTGTGAATTAAGAAATATGATTAACGTAGCGCATTTAATTATTAGTCAATCATTACAAAGAAAAGAGAATAAAGGTGGCTTCTACAATATTAATAATAAAAATAAAAAGGCGAAATACATTAAAGTCTAGTACATTATGAAAACAACAACAATTAATTACAAAAACATCTATTTTCCTCCAGGAGGAATTTTATTATGGATAATAATTTTTCTAGAACTATTCACCTTTGGTGCTGTATTAATTGCCATGGTTTATAGTGGAAATCAAGAATTAGAAATCTTTCAAAATTCAAGCTTACAATTGAATAAAACTTTTGGTATGGTAAATACCATATTTTTGCTAACCAGTGGGTTTTTAATGGCAAAATCGGTAAGCGAGTTAAAGAAAGGCGATAAGCTAAAGTTTAAAAAATTACTGCTTTTAACCATGCTTTTTGGTTTGTTCTTTTTAGGTTTAAAGAGCTTTGAGTATTACGAAAAAATTAGTGAAGGTTATGGTATTGGTTATAATACATTTTTCACTTATTATTGGATGCTTACTTTGTTTCATGTAATACATGTACTGGTTGGTTTGGTTATTTTAATATCTGTTTATTTTGGAATAAGTAAAGAGAAATCTACCACAAGCATCGAAGATGTAGAGGCTAGTGCTGCTTTTTGGCACATGTGCGACTTAATTTGGATTTTACTTTTTCCTGTAATTTATTTACTTTTTTAATATGAAAATTAACACTAACATTACCTGGGTTTTATTAATACTTCTAACCATTATATCTGCCTTTGTTGCAAAGTTAGAAAACACGTATGTAGCAATAATAATATTACTTTTAGCAGCTTTTAAATTTATAGGAATTGCATTTCAATTTATGGAACTAAAAAAAGCACATAGCTTTTGGAAAGGTATAACTGTAGGTTTCGTTTTAGTTTTTATTGTTTCTATAGGCTTGCTATTATAGTTTTAAAACATAACCAATTGCAAGCTCTGTAAAATCGGCCTGCCCTAAATTACCATTAATAAATACACCAGCGTAAATATTGTTTTTTGGCTGTTTTTCGTTTCCTATTAAATAATATTTAAAGCCCAATCTAGACGAAATAATGTGTTTAATTTTATAATACGTATCTAATTCGCCTAAAACAATATTGCTGTCTTCTGGTATTTCTTGTGGTATATATTCCCAGCCTTTATTTATACGCCAATCTATTTTATAACTAGGCTTAATAATGTTAAATCCAATTTGTAAATCAATTCCTATATGGTTTAATAAAAGTTCTCCGTTAAGGCTTATACCAATATTAGATGCATTCCAAGTAGGTCTTTTTTTAAGGTCTTCAAACTCTCTACCATCTTGTACTAACGATTCGTTGTTTTTTATGTAGTTGTAATAGTTTTCGTAAAAACGATAATAAAAACCTAATCCTATTTTGTAGGTGTTGTTGTATACGCGGCCAATTTCACCAGAAAAAGTATACACATCGTTCGCATCGTTAAAAGATGTAGATAAGGTGTTTTTGCCATAACCAGCGCGAAATGCCATGTAATTATATTTGCTTTTTTCTAGGTTACTTCCTTCTGTATCGGTATCAATAGTTTTGCTTTTTTTGCGTTTTATATCTGCCGAAACACTTACAAGAAAAGAATTAAACCCTTGGTTTGGTAGTTTTATATGCCCGTTAGAATGGTGTGCATACCCCAGTCCTGCGCGCCAATTTATGGTTTTTGTGTCTGCAATTTTATAGTAGGTAAACAATCTAAAAGCCCAAGTAAAATGCGAAGAAACAGCTTTGTTAAATGGGTTTTTACTTGCGTCGTATTTTTTATTAAAGTACGATGCTCCAGTACCAATATGTAATTTTAAAGGGAAGCTTTTAAATAAATTAAATTCCATAAAAGGTAATACAGATATGGCATAACCCAAATGTTTGGTGTTGCCAAAATCGGTAACTCCTAAACTTATTCCCGTTCTAGGTTTGTTAAGGCGCTGTGCCCATTCTTTATTATTATTAGAGTTGTCGAAACCAAAACTTAAATAAAGCTGCTTTTGTAATTCTCTATCTGGAAACCCAGTATTTGCCTCTCCTGTAATTCCTAAAAGAATCTCTGGAGTAAAAATTAATTGGGAGCTATTAGAATTGTTTTCTATTTGCGAAAAACTATAAATGGAACTAAATAATACGAATAATAAAATGGACTTCTTCAAAGTAGATAATAATTATTTGTGGTTAAAAATATTGTAGTAAATTACGTAAAAATATATTACTATTGGAAACGCTAAATACATTAGTTTCAGAATTTGCTTCCTTTGTTTGGGGATTGCCATTATTAATTTTATTAATTGGTGGCGGATTTTACCTATTAGTATTATCTCGGTTTTTACCTTTTCGTTATCTAGGACATGCTATACAAGTATTGCGAGGTAAATACGATAATAAAAACGATACTGGAGAGATTACACACTTTCAAGCGCTAACTACTGCTTTATCTTCTACCATTGGCATGGGAAATATTGCCGGAGTTGCTGTAGCAATTTCTATAGGAGGACCTGGAGCTGTATTCTGGATGTGGATAAGCGCAATTATTGGCATGTCTACAAAATTCTTTACTTCTAGTTTAGCAATTATGTATCGCGGTACAGATAGCGCAGGTAATACGCAAGGTGGTCCAATGTATTTTATAACCGAAGGTTTGGGTAAACACTGGAAATGGCTAGCAATATTTTTTAGCCTTTGCGGATTAATTGGTGCGTTGCCTGTTTTTAATGTAAATCAATTAACACAAGCAATTAATGATATTGTTTTAATACCAAATGGCGTAACAGTAAATTTCACTTCCAATTTACTTATAGGTATTGTTTTAGTGACTATTACTTCTATAGTAATTTTGGGTGGTTTAAATAGAATTAGCAAAGTAGCATCTAAGTTAGTGCCAAGTATGGTATTGCTGTATTTTATATTAATTCTAATTATTTTATTCGCTAATGCGGAAGAAGTGCCAACCTATTTTCAACTTATTTTTACCGATGCTTTTGCTGCACAAAACTATAAAGGCGATGCTTTTTTAGGAGGCGTTTTAGGCGGATTAATTATTCTAGGTATTCGTCGTGGAGCTTTCTCTAACGAAGCTGGAATTGGTACAGCTCCATTAGCACATGGAGCAGCAAAAACCAACGAGCCAATTCGCGAAGGTTTAGTTGCTATGTTAGGTCCTGCAATAGATACACTTATAGTATGCACACTTACTGCTTTAGCAATCTTGGTAACTGGAGTTTGGCAAACAACCGAAGCTAATGGAGTGAGTTTAACCGCAAATGCATTTGGTGCAGCAATGCCAACTTATGGTAAATATTTGTTACTACTTTGTATTGTAGTTTTTAGTGTATCTTCTTTATTCTCTTATGCTTATTATGGCGGGAAATGTTTGTCCTTTCTTATTGGCGAAAAAAACAAACATTACTATAACTATTTTTATATATTAAGTATAATTATTGGTGCAACAACATCTTTAGCTTTAATGATTAATTTAATTGATGGCGTTTTTGCACTCATGGCAATACCTACCATGACAGCAACTTTAATTTTAGCACCAAAAGTACTAGAAGAAGCGAAAGCATATTTTAAGAGATTGAAAGCAAGAAATAATTAATTTTTGATTATTGTTAATTAGTTATTCGGAATACTTTCGTGCTTGAAATTCCGACAAAGTCGGAAAACATCAAAATTCAGAAATAATGAACGAAGGAGTGTAGATGCAATGCGAAGCATTAAGCACGCAACTCCGAAAGAGAATGGTGCTTTAGCAATTTCCTATATTTTGATCGTGATTTTTTGGTTTTGCTACGCAATATACATTCATTTAAAAGCATGTTTTAAATTCAGTAGTGCATCAAGGAAAAATGAACGTAAATAAAAATAATTACTTAACTTTAGGTATAATTTTATCGAATACTGCGACTTAAAACTGTAAACTAAAAAATGAGCAACTACCACATAAAACACCTAGAAGAATACTACCAAGTATATAGAAAATCGGTTAGAGAACCAGAAGCATTCTGGGAAGAAATAGCCGAAGAACATTTTCTATGGCGAAAAAAATGGAATAAAGTTCTAGATTGGGATTTCACCAAACCAGAAGTAAAATGGTTTCAAGGAGCAAAGCTTAATATTACAGAAAATTGTATCGATAGACACTTGGCAACACGTGGTGATAAAACAGCAATTTTATTTGAACCAAATAATCCAGACGAAGGAGCAGAGCATATTACCTATAAGCAATTGTATCATCGCGTAAATCAATTTGCCAATGTATTAAAAGAGCAAGGTGTAAAAAAAGGCGATCGGGTTTGTATTTACGTGCCAATGATTCCAGAATTAGCAATTTCGGTTTTAGCATGTGCACGAATAGGAGCAATACATTCGGTGGTTTTTGCAGGATTTTCGGCAACAGCATTATCTACCAGAATTAACGATTGCAATTGCAAAATGGTTATTACAGCAGATGGTTCTTTCCGCGGAAGCAAAACCATCGATTTAAAAGGAATTGTTGACGAAGCTCTAAAAAGCTGTGATGGCGTAGAAACGGTTTTAGTCGCAAAGCGAATAAACTCGCAAGTAAACATGCAAGCAGGTCGCGATAAATGGTTGCAACCATTGCTAGATAAAGCTTCCAACCAATGTAAGGCAGAAATTATGGATGCAGAAGATGCCTTATTTATTTTATACACTTCAGGATCTACAGGAAAACCCAAAGGCATGGTGCATACCACAGCTGGTTATATGGTGTATACAGCATATACGTTTAAAAATGCGTTTCAGTACAAAGAAAATGACGTGTATTGGTGTACTGCAGATATTGGGTGGATTACAGGACATAGTTATATTGTTTATGGACCATTATGTAATGGTGCAACAACTGTTATGTTTGAAGGTGTACCAAGTTATCCAGATTTTGGACGTTTTTGGGATATTGTAGAAAAACACAAAGTGAGTCAGTTTTATACAGCACCAACTGCCATTCGTGCATTGGCAAAACAAGGAGTAGAGTTAGTAGAAAAATACGATTTAACCTCACTAAAAGTCTTAGGAAGCGTTGGCGAACCAATTAATGAAGAAGCTTGGCATTGGTATAATGAAAATGTTGGGAAGAAGAAAAGTCCGATAATAGATTCGTGGTGGCAAACCGAAACTGGCGGAATTATGATAACGCCAATTCCGTATGTAACACCAACCAAACCAACCTATGCAACCTTACCATTTATAGGTGTGCAAGCCTGTTTAATGGATGAAAATGGCGAAGAACAAAAAGGGAATCAAGTAGAAGGAAGGCTGTGTATAAAATTTCCTTGGCCAAGTATAGCAAGAACCATTTGGGGAAATCACCAACGATATAAAGACACCTATTTTTCTACTTTTAAAGACATGTATTTTACAGGAGATGGCGCTTTGCGTGACGAAGTTGGTTACTACAGAATTACAGGTCGTGTAGACGATGTAATTATTGTCTCTGGGCATAATTTAGGTACAGCACCAATAGAAGATGCGATAAACGAACATCCTGCAGTAGCAGAAAGTGCTATAGTTGGCTTTCCGCATGATATAAAAGGGAGTGCTTTGTATGGTTATGTAACTTTAAAAGATACTGGAGAAGGAAGAAAACAAGATAATTTGCGAAAAGAAATAAACCAGCTCATTTCCGATCGTATAGGTCCTATAGCAAAATTAGATACCATACAGTTTACTAATGGTTTACCAAAAACACGAAGCGGGAAAATTATGCGTCGTATTTTACGTAAAATAGCCGAGCAAGATACCAGTAACCTAGGGGATATTAGTACACTTCTTAATCCAGAAGTAGTACAGTGTATAATAGAAGGTTATAAAAATAACAACACCAATTGGTAAGTTTATTAGAGACTATTCTATAAAATTTCTTTTGTAACTTTCTGCTGTTGTTTTCGTCCAATAAATAATTCCTATTAAAAACCACCATTGTTATTATGAAAAAAGCACTATTCCTTGTAAGCCTTATTTTTTTAAGTTTTGCAACACATGCACAAGAAAATTTAATTCCTAAAGAAGTAAAAGAGCATATACAAGCACGAATCGATAATAATGTAAATGTTGCAATTGTTGTAGGTGTTATAGATGGCGATAAGGTTGCCTATTTTAGTTATGGAAAAACAGCCTTACAGAATGGAAAAGATGTAGATGAAAATACAGTTTTCGAAATAGGCTCTATCTCAAAAACGTTTACCGCTATTATGGTAGCCGATGAAATATTGAAAGGCAATATGCGCTTAGCAGATCCAATTCAAAAATATTTTCCTGAAACAGTAAAAGTACCAACCCGAAATGGAAAAGAAATTACAATTAAAGATGTAGCAACCCATACTTCGGCATTACCAAGAATGCCTAATAATTTTACACCTGCTAATCCCAATAATCCCTATGCAGATTATACCATAGAATTGGCATACCAGTTTATGTCTAGTCTAGAACTTACAAGAGATATAGGGTCGCAATACGAGTATTCAAACTTTGGAATGGGAATGTTAGGGCATATTTTAGAATTGCAAAATGCAAAAAGCTACGAAGACTTACTTATAGAACGTATTGCAGATGTTTATAATATGCAGGACACGCGTATTGTATTTACTAAAGATATGAAAAAACGATTAGCAAAAGGGCATGCTAAGGGTCGCGAAGTGGAAAATTGGGATATACCAGCACTAGCAGGAGCAGGAGCTATTCGTTCTACCGCTAGTGATATGGTTAAATTTTTAAAAGCAAATATGGGTAGTTTACAAACCCCTATATACAAAGCCATGCAATTAACGCATGAGGTTGCTTATAAAAACGAATCGCAAAATTTTTCTATGGGACTCGCTTGGCATTACGCCGCAAACAATACAGTAGTTTGGCATAATGGCGGTACAGGAGGTTATGTTTCTTTTGCAGGGTTTTTAAAAGGAAGCGATAAAGGAGTGGTAGTTTTAACAAACTCCACCGAAGACATGAATGCTATTGGCTTGTATTTATTAGGTGACCCTAAAGCTGTATTAGAAGCACCAAAAAAATCGATTGCAAAGGCAGTAATAAACGAAATAGATGCAAATGGTTTAGAAAGTGGAATAGCATTGTATAAAAAAGAAAAATTAGAAGCAGTTGATGCTTATACCTTTGATGAGTTCGAATTAAATACGGTTGGATACAAGTATTTAAATCAAAATCAAATGGCTATAGCAATTGCAATTTTTAAATTAAATGTAGAAATGTTTCCAAAAGAATCTAATCCATATGATTCTTTAGGTGAAGCTTATTTAAAAAAAGGAGATTCTGCTTTAGCTAAGGCTAATTATAAAAAGTCTTTAGAATACAATCCTGCCAACGAAAATGCAAAAAAAATGCTGGTGAGTTTAGGGGTAAAAGATGCAGCAAAAGACCATGAAGTTGCTGCAGAAGTATTAGAAACATATGTAGGTAAGTATGCATTAGCACCTAGTTTTGTAGTTACCATTACAAGAAAAGAGCAACAATTATTTTTACAAGCAACAGGCCAACCGCAATTTCCAATATTCGCTTCGGCAAAAAACAAGTTTTATTTAAAAGTAGTAGAAGCAAACCTTACTTTTAATGCAGACGATACTGGCAAGATAGTAAGCATGACCTTGTTTCAAGGCGGACAAGTTATTCCTGGAAAAAAAATCGAGTAGTATGTTTTTAATAAGGTAATGTAATTACAAAATTACATACATGTTTTATCAATCAAAATTTATTCGATCTCTAATCGTGCCATCTGCTCGATGAATAATTACATCTGCTTTATGTTTTCTGGCAATGCTTTTCGCTTTGCGTATTGCAGTACTTTGTTTTCTATGTTTGGAGGTAATACGTTTATTGCCTTCGCGTCTAACTGCCCAATCCTCTTGATAAGGCACAACATGTTGGTGCCAAGTACGTTTTTTAGGATATAAACTTTTTACTATGGCTTCCAAAAGATCGCTTAAAATGGTAGCCCAAGAATTTTGTTCACTGTTTTTTGGCATGACATTATTTATTCGAAACCAAATATATTGTTTTTAATTAAAAAAGCGATCAATAGATTGCTTCGTTACTAGCAATAGCGAAAATATTTATTTTTTACTTAACTTAGTATTCTTATCTTCTACATCATGAAAAACACCATACACATTCTATTTGTTCTGTTATGTTTTAGTTGTAAAAAACACCATACAAACGAACATGCAGTGCATCAAATACACGATTCTACAAACACATCTATTGAAAACTATTTAGAGCCTCAAGAAAAAGATCAGTTTTTGGGTGGAATACGCATGATTCCAATTACAACTCCAAAAGGAGATTTTAAAGTATGGACTAAAAGAGTAGGTAACAACCCAACCATAAAAGTTTTGCTTTTACATGGAGGGCCAGGAATGACACACGAAATTTACGAATGTTTTGATGGTTACTTTCCGCAGGAAAATATAGAGTATTATTACTATGATCAATTGGGTTCGTATTACAGCGACCAACCAAAAGATTTATCTCTTTGGGATTTAAATCGCTTTGTAGAAGAAGTTGAGCAAGTAAGAATCGCTCTTGGTTTAAATAAAGATAATTTTTATCTCTACGGACAATCTTGGGGAGGGATTTTAGGCATGCAATATGCATTGAAATATCAAGAAAATTTAAAAGGATTAATCATTTCTAATATGGTAGCTTCTATACCTGAATATCAAAAATATTCGGATGAAGTACTTGCTCCAAAATTAGATCCAGAAGTTTTAAAAGAGATAATGAGTTTTGAAAATATGGAAGATTATAGCAACCCAAGGTATTTAGATTTAATTGTAAAAAATTATTATACCAAGCATGTAATTAGAATGCCTGTTGATGATTGGCCAGAACCAATAAACAGAAGTTTCAAACACCTTAATCCTGATGTGTATGTAACAATGCAAGGACCAAGTGAATTTGGTATAAAAGGTGATGCAACTCTTAAAAATTGGGATGTAACTAAAGAATTACATAAAATTACAGTACCTACTTTAACAATAGGAGCAACCTATGATACAATGGACCCAGAACATATGAAATGGATAAGTACTGAAGTACAAAACGGGCGATTTTTACTCTGCCCAAATGGGAGCCACCTTTCGCAATTTGATGATCAGAAAGTGTTTTTTAAAGGTTTGATTGGTTTTATTAAGGATGTAGATGCTGGTATTTTTTAAATGTCACTTCGGACGTCAGTTCTAGTGTTTCGACTTTAGGAGAAACGTATCGAAAACATTTGTTTGTTGTTTGCTTCTCGATACAATTTGCTCGTTCCTCATAAATCACTCGAAGTGACGTGCTTTTAGATAAATTTATATGTGCTTAGAAAAAACTACACCAAAGTTCTTGCGTGCAGAACTTTCATTCGAATAAAAATAAATAAGGATAGTGTTCCAAAAACCAAAAACCCAACAAAAAGAGGTAATGCCGTTTGGTCTATAAACTCTCCAATATAATTTGCTATGGGTACAGCCATTATAGTAGCAATAAACCCCGTAATAGCAGCGCCAATTCCTGCTATATGCCCAATTGGTTCCATGGCAATTGCACGAATGTTTCCAAAAATAAAGCCAATAGTAAAAAATTGAATTCCCATAAAAACAAGTAAAATTGGAAGGCTAGGGTTAGAAGTATTCCAATGTAAAATCACGTAAATAAGTGCATTAACACAAAAAACAATAATTGCTAAAAAAGAGAGCTGCCACATGCCAATTCGCATAACAAAATTACCGTTTAAAAAAGTAGAGATTCCAACGCCTATAGCAAGTCCGGCAAATATATAAGGGAACTCGTCTACGAGTCCATATTGGTTTTCAAATATATGTTGTGATGCGCTTAAATAAACAATAAATGCACCAGAAATAAAACCAGACACAATGGTAAAGCCCATTGTAATTTTATACTTTATTAATTCTTTTAAACCATCAATAAAAACGTACTTATTAAATTTAATTTTATATTCTGGTTTTAGCGTTTCGGTTTGTCTTTTCCAAAACCAGATACAAACCACCAATGCCATAATAAGTTGCACATAAAAAATGCCTTTCCAATTGTAATGGTTTAATATAAACTTCCCCATTACAGGAGCAACTACAGGAACTAAAATAAAAATGGTTGTTATAAAGGACATTATTTTAGCCATATAATCTCCATGATAGGTATCTCTAATAATAGCAATTGCTATGGTTCTAGGAGCAGAAAGCCCTATGCCTTGTAAAATTCGACCAACAAGCATCCACTCTAAATTAGGAGCTAGCACACAAATAATACTTGCTATAACAAAAATTAAAAAACCAATATATACAATTGGCTTCCTTCCAAAACTGTCTGATAATGGCCCAAATAATAACTGTCCAAAACCAAGCCCAAGAAAAATCATGGTAATAAGTAATTGGTTGTCGTTAGTGCTTGTGCTGTTAATGTCTATAGCTATTGTGCGTATTGCAGGTAACAATGCATCTATCGCTAAAGCAACAATAGCCATTAGCGAAGCCATAAGTGCAACAAATTCTAATTTAACAGTTTCATAATCTTGCATTGCGCAAAAGTAAGTCAAAAATTAACTACTTTTAATATGTAATTATAGTAAAAACTTATATAGGAATATAATATGTTAAACGATACGCTTATACAATTGTTTAAAAGAGATTTAGAGGTGTTAATTAATGAAATTAAAGCTTATAAAGTTGAAGAGAATTTATGGAAAGTAAATAATGAAATTAGCAATTCTGCAGGAAACTTGTGTTTGCATTTAGTAGGGAATTTAAATCATTTTATTGGTGCTACAATAGGGAATTCGGGATATGTGCGAAATCGAGAATTAGAATTTTCGCAAAAGCATGTTCCAAGAGAAGTTTTGGTACAGCAAGTTGAAGCAGTACTAGTGGTTGTAGAAAACACTTTGAAACAAGTAACCCAAGCAGATTTGCAAAAGGAATATAAACGTCGCGCTACAGAAAAAAAAATGACGCTAGAATATTTTTTAGTGCACTTAAGTATGCATTTGGCATACCACCTAGGGCAAATAAATTACCATAGACGATTTTTGGATGGTGTTTAAGTAAATCGTTTTCAATAGCTTAAAAAAGTAATTCCTTTAATTTAATGAAGTGCTAGTATTTATAGCAATTAACTGCTATATTTATAAAGAGTTATTTTAATTTTGAATTTAAAAACAACAGTATTTTATATTTATGCACCAGCTCGCCGCTGGTGACGAT